>JAAWCR010000150.1 GCA_022793355.1 Lawsonibacter sp.
GGTATGGCCGGAGACAATCAGGTCGATGCCCGGCACCTTCTCCGCCAGCCGCTCGTCCTCGGACAGCTTCTTTTTCTCGTTGGTTCCGGAGTGGGACAGGCAGATGATAAACTCCGCGCCCTCCGCCTTCAGCGCGTCCACACACCGCTGGGCGTTCTCCGCCATGTTCCCCAGGGTGAAACCCGAGGAGGGGGCGCAGGAGTGGGAATCCTCCCCCATCAGGCCAAAGATGCCGTAGGTGACACCGCTGCGCTCCAGCAGCATATAGTCCCGGACACCGTAGGCCGACATGGCCCGCTGAATATCCAGCTTGTTTGGATTGTCGCCGGCGGGCTTGTAGTTGGCCATCAGCAGGGCGGGAACCCGGTCGCCGCTGCCCACCGCCGCATTGAGCATGGCGGCAAAGCCGGTTCCGGTGTGGTCGAACTCGTGGTTGCCCACCGCCGCCGCGTCGTAGCCCAGCGCCCCCATGGTGCGCAGCTCCGCCCCCTGGGTGGTATAGAGGGTCTGAATCAGGGAGCCGATGGAGAAGTCTCCGCCGTCCAGCACCAGGGCGTCTGGATGGGCTGCCCGTTCCCGGTCCAGAGCGGTTTTCAGCCGGGCGTAGCCCCCAGACTCGCCCCCCTGCCCGTCAGGCTGGGGCAGGAAGTGGGAGTGGAGGTCGTGGGTAAAGAGTACCGTTGCACGGTGGGTGGGTGCGCTGGCCCACACAGACACGGGCAGCAGAGAAAGCAGCAGCAAAATCGCCAGCAGACAGGCGGGCAAACGGCGCAAACGCTTCACGGATTACCTCCATTTATATTACAGGCACTGCAAATACTTCCCATAGAGCGTCATGGACAGCTCGCCGCCGATGGCGTGCACCTGCTCCTCGGTAACCCAGCCCTCGTAAAGGGCCAGTTCCTCCAGGCAGCCCACGTACCGGCCCGTGGTGTCCTGAATGTGTTTGATGCACTCCCCCGCCGCCAGAAGGCTGTCGGCGGTGCCGGCATCCAGCCAGGTAAAGTTCTTCTCCAGCGGGACCACCTGAAGCTGCCCCCGGCGGAGATACTCCAAGTTTACGTCGGTAATCTCCAGCTCCCCCCGGGCGGAGGGCTTCAGGTGGTTGGCAATCTCCATGACCTGGTGGTCGTAGAAGTACAGGCCGGGGATAATATAATTGGATTTGGGATAGCGGGGCTTCTCCTCAATGGAGATGGCCCGGCCGTCCTTGTCGAACTCCACCACACCGAAGGGGCGGGGGTCCTCCACCCAGTAGCCGAATACGGTGGCCCCACGGTCGTTGGCCGCGGCCCGCTTCAGGGTGGCCGCCAGGGTGGGGGCGTAGAAAATATTGTCCCCCAGCACCAGGCACACCCGGTCGCCGTCTGCAAACTTCTGGCCTATCAGAAGAGCGTCGGCGATGCCCCGGGCCACCGGCTGCTCGGCATAGGCAATCTTCAGGCCGTACTGGCCCCCGTCCCCCAGAAGCGCCTGGAAGGTCGGCGTCTCCTCCGGAGGGACGATAATCATAATCTCGGAGATGCCCGCCTGCATCAGAATGGCGATGGGATAGTAAATCAGCGGCTTGTCGTACACCGGCAGCAGAGGCTTGCACACCGGTTTGGTCATGGGGTACAGGCGGGTCCCCTTCCCCGCCGCCAAAACAATACCTTTCATGGTTTTCTCCTTATCCGGCCCGCTGGCCGTCCGTCGGGCGTATATGGACAAATGGTTGCTATTTTGTTATTTTATCATACCATATATCCGTTTTCAAGCACAAGCTATCCCAAAATGCAACAACCGGCGGGGCCTTTTCGCCCCACCGGTTTGTTTGTTTTATCTAATTACGACCGTCAGGATACTGCGGTCTTTTTCGCGCCCATGCGCTGGAATACTACCACGCCGCCTACGACGACCAGGCCGACCACGTCGCTGATGTGGTCGGGGATCATCATGCACAGGCCGCCCGCCGCCATGAGAACGCGGAACAACGGGTTGATGGACCGGTACAGATAGCCGTTCAGGGACGCGGCGATGCCGAACAGGCCGATTAGGGAGGTGAGCACGATGAGCACAGACTCCACAATCTTCATCGCTATAACCGTATCCGGCTCAAACTCAAAAAGCATGACCGGGCTGAAAGCGAAGATGTAGGGCACCACAAAGGCCGCGATGGCCAGCCGGGTGGCATTGAAGGCCGTCTTCATGGGGGGAGCCTTGGCGATGGCAGAGCCGGCGTAGGCAGCCAGAGCCACGGGAGGGGTGATATCGGCCACGATGCCGAAGTAGAACACGAAGAAGTAGGCGGCCACGGGGGCAATGCCGATGCGCTTATCCATCAGGATGGGGGCGCAGGTGGAGGCCATGATGCAGAAGTTGGCGGTGGTGGGGACGCCCATGCCCAGGATGATGCAGCAAATCATGGTGAGGAAGAGGGCGATGATGGGCATACCGCCGGACACCTTGACAATGGCGGTAATCAGCTTAGAGGCCAGGCCGGTGGTGGTGATACAGCCGGCTACCAGGCCAGCCATGGAGCAGGCCACGGCCACGGTGACGGTGCTCTTGCCGCCGGCCTCCAGGGCGTCGAAGAACTTGGAGACGGTGAACTCCTCGGCGGGGTCTTTGATACCCGCCGCTTTATTGACAAAGTTGTTGATAATGCCGACCACGACAGTAACCCCGATGGCGATGGCGGCGGAAACCTGCATGGTGCGGGCCTGGGTGGACACCAGCACAACCAGCACCACCAGGGGCAGGAGCAGATAAATCTTGGGCAGCAGCTTGCCCAGCTTGGGCAGCTCCTCCCTGGGAATGCCCTTGAGCCCCAGCTTCTTGGCCTCCAGGTGGACGGCGATGTAGATGCCGGTGAAGTAGAGCACGGCGGGCAGGATGGCCTTCAGGGCCACGTCACGGTAGGGGATGCCCATGTACTCGGACATGAGGAAGGCGGCCGCACCCATAATGGGGGGCATGATCTGTCCACCGGTGGAGGCAGCGGCCTCCACGGCCCCGGCAAACTCGCCCTTATAGCCCGTCTTTTTCATCATGGGGATGGTGACAGATCCGGTGGTGACGGTGTTGCCCACGGAAGAGCCGGACACCATACCGCACAGGGCGGAGGAGAGGACAGCCACTTTGGCCGGGCCGCCGGCGGAGGAGCCCGCCGCGCAGTTAGCCAGGTTGATGAAGAAGTTGGAGATGCCGGTGCGCTCCAGGAACGCGCCGAAGATGATAAACACCACAATGTACTTCTGACACACGTTGATGGGGGTGCCCATGACGCCGCTGGTGGTGTAGAAAAGGTCATAAACCACTTTTGGGAGGCGGACATTGCTGAAGGTATAGATCAGCAGCACGCCCAACACACACAAAATGGGAATGCCCACGCTGCGGCGGCACAGCTCCATCAGGGCCAGCACGCCGACAAAAGCCATTACCACCCAAAGGGTTTCCTTGGTCACCCGGCTGGCCAGCTTGATCACCGTGTTGGCGTTGGCGGCAAAGTAGAAAAAGGGAATCGCGCCGCCTATCATAATAATCCAGTCGTACCAGGGGATATAATTCTCGCGGGTTACCCCCTTTTTGATGGGGTAGTGCAGATAGCCCATAATCAGAATCAGGCCCAGGAAAATGTTCAGCTTCTGCTCTTGCAGGGTGGGCCACCCCTTCAGGGTGGAGAAAATGCACCAGCAGGAAAAGGCGATGCCCAGGATTTTAATCAGCAGGCCCGGCTTTCCCGTCCAGATGCGGGTGTTGGATTCCCGGTCATACTTCTTCATGACCGCCTCGACGTCCGCCGCGGTTCCAGTACCGCCGTCGTCCAGGATAGGCTCTGTGCTCAGCTTCTTTTCGTTTGGGTCCATAGTGGTTCTCCTTTCTCCTTGTTCTGCACTCCGCGGGAATCGCGAAGCAGATATATCCTCACCCCGCTCGATCAGGATATATCCAATCCGCCACACCTTCATGAAGAAGGCGGCCGCGGCGGTACCAGTCCGCCGCAGCCGCCTGGCTTACGCTAAGAAATCGGAATCAGCCCGCTCAGCCCTTGGCGGGGACAGTGAGGCCCTTGTCGGCGAAGTAGGCCACAGCGCCGGGGTGATAGCCGATGGAGGTGACGGAGGCGGCGAAGTCCAGATCCAGCTCGGCGGCCTTGCCGTGGGACAGGTTGGCAATGTCCTCGAAGGTGCCGTACAGGAAGTTATACACGTCAGCCTCGCTCACGTCGTCACGGGCGACAACAACAGCGCCCACGGCCACGGTGGTGGTGTCCTCAGCCAGGTTATACACGTCCTTGGAGATGATGTTCTTGCTGTAGTAGGGGCAGGCTTCGATCAGAGCGGTGATGTGCTCGTCGTCCAGGGCCACCAGGGAGATATCGCGGCCGGAGGCCAGGTCGGTTACGGCGGTGGTGGGAGCGCCGGCCACCACGAAGGCGGCGTCAATCTGAGCGTCCTTCAGGGCCTCGGCGGAATCGTTGAAGTTCTGGTAGGTGGGGGTGATGTCCTTCTCCACGTCCAGGCCATAGACGCTGAGCACGTCAACGGCGTTGAAGAACACGCCGGAGCCGGCGGCGCCCACGGAGACCTTCTTGCCCTTCAGGTCGTCCACAGTCTTGATGCTGGGATCGACGGTGACAATCTGGACCTGCTCCATGTACAGGTTGGCCACGGTGGAGAAGCCGGTGGAAGCGCCGGTCTCAGCGAAGGTGCGCTCGCCGTTGAAGGCGTACACCATAACGTCGGACTGCACGAAGCCCAGCTGGGCGTCGCCGTCCTCCAGGGACTGGATGTTCTGGGCGGAGCCGCCGGAGGAGATGGCGGTGACCGTTGTGCTGGTCAGGTCGCCCACCTTGCCGGCAATCACGCTGCCGAAGCCGTAGTAGGTGCCCGCCTCGCCGCCGGTGGTGAAGGTCAGGTTGGTCCCGCCGTCCTTGGGAGCCAGGCCGGAGTCGCCGCCGGGCTGGCTGGTGCTGGAGCCCCCGGCAGGGGGCTGCGCGCTGCTGGAGCCGCCCTTGTTGCTGCTGGCGCCGCCGTTGTCTCCGCCGCAGGCGGTGAGGGCCATGGTCATAACCATCGCAAGGGAAAGGGCAATTGCAAGTTTCTTTTTCATGTTTCGTTCCTCCATTCTAAAGAGTGTGGCCTGCTCTCCCTCCTCCGGGAGAGCGAAAGCCCCATGGGGCTTTGCCGCTTATGAACCGCAAGCTACTTACGCTTGCGCTGTTATTATAGTATATCCGCCCCGAAAAAGCAAGTCATTTTTCCGGCGCACCCCCCTCACACCGATATGCGGTTGATTTTTCTAGTTTTTTGGAAACCTTTTCTAGCATCCCCTTTGTGCCGTCTTAACATCCCTCAGGGCGTCCAGCCCTCCATCCCTACTTGCAGCTTCTCCAGCGCCCGCTTCTCGATGCGGGATACATAGGAGCGGCTGATTCCGCATTGGCCGGCAATCTCCCGCTGGGTACGGGGCGGCCGGTCGTCCAGGCCGTAGCGCAGGGTGATGATCATTCGCTCTCGAGGCGTCAGGCAGGTCTGGACGCACTGGCGGACCTTGGCACAGGCGTCCCGCGTGTCCAGGTCCTCCAGCATGTTGTCGTCTACCGCGATGACGTCCATCAGCGACAGCGTTCCGCCGTCTCCTGCCGCCTCCAGCGTGTCGGTGAGGGATACCTCGCCCTGGAGCTTGCGCTGGGCCCTGAAGTGCATCAGGATCTCGTTTTCAATGCACCGGCTGGCATAGGTCGCCAGCCGGACATTTTTGTCCGCCTTGAAGGTCGATATCCCCTTTATCAGGCCAATCGTCCCGATTGAGATCAGATCGTCCTGGTCCCCGGTCTGGGCGTAATACTTTTTGACAATGTGCGCCACCAGACGCAGATTGTGTTCTACCAGGATATTCCGTGCCTCCAGGTCCCCCTGGGCGCAGCGTTCCAGATACTCCTTCTCCTCCGCCGGCTTCAACGGCCGCGGAAAGGACCCCCCGCCCCCCGACAGGCGCAGGGTAAAAAACAGTCCGTTCATCATCAGGTAGATCACTGGCGACAGCATGATATAACACCTCCGCCCTACCTTATTCCTCCCCGGCACGTCCCTATGCGCCCTCAGCAAAAAGAAAACGCCCCAATTTCCGGGCATAATCAGGAAAATCCCGGCCAACCTAACGCTGAGGTGAACGGGATGGATTCAGTTTGGGCACAGACGGCGCAGCTGCCCCAATTCGGCCCCCTGCCAGGGGATCTGCACACAGACGTGCTGATTATCGGCGGGGGAATGGCCGGTATCCTCTGCGCTTATCAGCTCTCCCGCGCAGGGGTCGGCTGCGCCCTCGTGGAGGCGGACCGGCTCTGCAGCGGGACCACCAAAAACACCACGGCAAAAATCACCTTTCAGCACGGGCTAATCTATGACAAGCTCATCCGCGAATTCGGCACGGAACGGGCCAGGCTTTACCTGGCGTGCAACCA
>JAAWCR010000151.1 GCA_022793355.1 Lawsonibacter sp.
GCCAAGCGGGAGTTGTTGGCCGGGTCACCGCTGCCCCCGGTCTTTACCGCCACAATCATCTCACGGGCGATTTTGGTAAAAATCTGGGAGCGCTTGGCATCAGCTGCGCCCTTGGTTTTTTGTATATTGTGCCACTTGGAATGTCCGGACATGAATATCTTCCCCTTTTTGTGTAATAAGCGGTGGTATTATACCACTGTTTTTCTCGATTTGCAAGTCTCCTGCGCCATTTTCCACTCCATTGTCCTGCGCCATTTTCCACTCCATTGTATATTCCGCTTCGCCGGTACCCTCATCTATGCCTTCACCGCAAATAGAAAAGCGCTCGCTCAGATAAAATTTCACCGCCCGCCTGTTTTTTTGATACACCTTCAAGCTCAGCCGTTCTTTTCTCCCTTTTACGAAACCAATCAGCTTTTTTCCAATCCCTTGGGACTGCGCCTCGCTCCGCACAAAGATTCCCGCAACGTAGTCTTTCTGCAGTCCCACGAAGCCCTGAATCCCCTGTTCGTCCTCATAGACGTACAATTCCGCCTGCGGCATCATCTCTTTAACCGCCTCAAAATTGGCCCTCCAATACTGGTCGGGGATAAAGGCGTGGGCCTTTACATTCGTATCCAGCCAGATGTCCGCGATTCGTCCGGCGTCCTGTTCCCGAGCGCTTCTAATCACAGCGTTGCCCTCCGTTCTCAGTCCAGCGCCGCCACAGCCTCCTCAATGGCCCCCTCCTCGGCCTGCATAGCCTTGAGTGTCATATCCAGCAGCTTGTCCAAGTCCCAGCCCAGCAGCTCCGCGCCGCTGGAAATCACGTCCCGGGAACAGCCGGCGGCAAATTTCTTGTCCTTAAATTTCTTTTTCAGGGATTTCAGCTCCATGTCCGCGGTGCTTTTGGAGGGCCGCATGAGAGCCGCCGCCCCGATGAGACCGGTGAGCTCGTCGCTGGCGTAGAGCACCTTTTCCATCTCGTGCTCCGGCTTGATGTCCACGCACAGGCCCCAGCCGTGGCTGGCAGTGGCGCGGACCAAAGCCTCCTCCACCCCGGCCTGACGCATCAGCTCCTGGCTCTTGACACAGTGCTCATCCGGCCACTGCTCGAAGTCCAGGTCGTGGAGCAGGCCCACAATGGACCAGAACTCCGCTTCTTCCCCATAGCCCAGCTCCTGAGCGTACCAGCCCATGACATGCTCCACCGTGACGGCGTGGCGCAGATGAAAGGGCTCCTTATTGTATTGGGTCAGCAGCTTCCAGGCCTGAGAACGGGTCATAACCATATCAATCTCTCCTTATTATTTTTGTAGGGGCCGCCGCTCTCGGCGGCCCGCTCCTCTACCATAAAAAGGGCCGCCATGGGCGGCGGCCCCTAAACATTATGAACACAAACAGGCGGTTTTGTCAATAGGCCACCACAATTCCGCCGTCGTAGGCGTAGACGCTGGTGACGCCCCCGGCCTCGGTAATAAGGATGTGGGCAAATTTGCACTTGGCCTCCAGCATGGCCTTCACCTGAAAGGCCCGCTCCAGGCAGTTGCAGTGGCAGATGGCTAAGGTGCGGCCCACATGGGCGGCATCGGCGGCAATCTTGTCCACCATCTTCGTCAGCGCCTGCTTGATGGTCAGCGCCTGACCCAATTTACAGATCTCCCCTTCAGGAGTAGCGCCCATGAACAGCTTGATTTTCAGCGCTCCGGTAATCACCGACTGAAGCTTGGTGAGCCGTCCGTTTTTCCGCAGGTTTTCCAGGCTCTCCAGTACGAACATGGTCTGCATCTGATAAATAAACTGCTCCACCTCGGTCACCACCCGTTTAAAGGGCATGCCTGTGGAGGCCAGGCGGTGGATGGCCATGGCAACCAGCAGCTCCCCGGAAGCGGCGGAACAGGAGTTGAACACATGGACATTAGCTTCGGGGTTGTCCTCCTCCATCAGAAGCCGGGCCTGCTCGGCGCTGTTGTGGGAGCCGCTGAGCAGCGCGGACAGCGTGACCACATAGATGTCGTCCACCCCCTGGTAGGCGTCCAGATAGGCCTGGGGGGAGGGACAGGAGGTGGAGGGGGCGTCCTCGCTCTGACGCATGGACCACAGCAGATCCGCCTGGTCAAAGGTCTCGTCGTCCACAAACGTGCTGCCGTTGGACTGAATGGTCAGAGGAACCTTTACAAAGACCGGGTCCTTCAGCATAGCTGCGGTCAAATCGCAGCAGCTGTCCACAACAATTTTGAAACTCATGTGCTTCATCTCCTGATATGGTTTTTTAAATCATATTCTGACAAACAGTTTACCATACCGCGGGGAAGTTGTAAAGGAGAATTTTAGAATCTGCATCCAATCGTTGCTTGGCGCTCAAAATACCGGCCTTAAACCTGTATCCGCTCGATGCCGTCCACCGCCGCCTGAACCATAGCCTCAATGTCAAGGCCTTGTTCCGCCGCCTCCAGCTCCTCCCGTGTGGGGCGCAAACGGGGATGGCGGGGGGTAAAGACAGTACAGCAGTCCTCATAGGGGAGAATGGAGGTATCGTAAGCGCCGATTTTTCGGGAAATTTTCACAATTTCCTCCTTATCCATCCCCACCACAGGGCGGAGAACGGGCAGTTCAACCACCGCCCCGGTGACAGCCATCGCCTCCATAGTCTGGCTGGCCACCTGACCCAGGCACTCGCCGGTGACCAAAGCTTTGGCTCCGCACCGCCGGGCCACTCTCTCCGAGATGCGCATCATAAACCGGCGCATCACCAGCGTGAACAGCTCCTGGGGGCAAGAGCGGCGCAGCTCCTCCTGAATGGCGGTGAAGGGAACCACATGGACGGTGAGCCGCCCGCACCAGGGGGTAAGCAGGCGCGCCAGCTCAATCACCTTTTCCTTAGCCTCGTTGGAGGTGTAGGGGTAGGAGAAGAAATGAACCATCTCCAGGGCCACTCCCCGCTTGGCAACCATCCAGGAGGACACCGGGGAGTCAATGCCCCCGGACAGCAGGGACACCGCCCGGCCGTTGATGCCAACAGGCAGACCGCCGGCCCCCGGCTCGGGGTCGGCGTGGACAAAAGCGGCATAGTCCCGGACCTCCACATGCACGGTGAGCTCGGGGTGGTGGACATCCACCGTTAAATGGGGGTAGAGTTCGTCCAGCTCGCCCCCCACATACTGGCTGAGCTGGATGGAGGTCATGGGAAAACTCTTGTCCGCCCGCTTGGTCTCCACCTTGAAGGTACGGGCGGCGGACAGTTTATCGTCCAAATATTCCCGGGCGGCGGAAAGAATGGCGTCCTTGTCCTTCGCGCAGGCCCGAGCCCGGGACAGCCCCACCACACCGAACACCTTGGTCAGCGCTTCCCAGGCCCCGTCCATGTCGCACTCGTCGGTCATTGGCTCCACATAGGTGGTGGACTGGCGGGTATACACCCGGAATTGACCTAAATTGTTCAGCCGACGGTAGATGTTAGCCTGAAGCTTATCCTCAAAGCTGCGGCGGTTCAGGCCTTTTAACACCATCTCCCCCAGCTTGAGGAGAATCATTTCGTTCATTGCAATCACCCTGTTAAACGTTTGCGGGGGCGGCCCGCGGCCGCCCTCCGTTACATGTTGGCCAGATGTCCAAAGATACCTTTATGTCTCTTTCCTCTGCCAATCCGGAATAGCCCTGGCTTGCTCATACAGGCGGATATAGCTCTGGTGCCGGGTGGGAGGTATCTCCCCAACCCGAACAGCCTCTATAACTGCACAGCCTTTTTCCTTTACATGGGCACAGTCCTGAAACCGGCACTTGCCCAGAAATGGGGCAAACTCCCGAAAGGCATATTGCAGCTCCTCCTTCCGGGCCAGCTCCATCTTGTCCACATCAAAGGAGGAGAACCCTGGTGTGTCCACCGCCAGTGCGCCGCAGGACAGGCGAAACAGTTCCACATGCCGGGTAGTGTGCCTTCCTCGACCCAGTTTATTGCTGATCTCGCCGGTAGCCAGGGAAAAATCGGTCTCCAGGGCGTTCAGGATACTGGACTTCCCCACGCCGGAATTCCCTGTAAAGGCACATACCTTGTCGGCAATTGCCTGGCGTAGTTTGTCCAACCCCTCCCCCGTTTCAGCGCTCACCTGGAGGGTAGGAAAGCCCGCCCGCTTATAGATACGGGCCAAGTCCTCCCCTGGCTCTAAGTCGCACTTGTTGACACACACCAAAGTCTCACAACCCCGGCCAGCGGCGATAGCGGCCACCCGGTCAATCAGAAAGGGGTCGGTGACGGGCACTGCCTGGGAGGCCACTACCACCAAAAGGTCGATGTTGGCCACCGCCGGACGGTAAAATTCGTTTTTCCGGGGCAGTATTTCATCCAGCGCACCGTTACCCCCCTCTAAAGGGGTAAAACGCACCCGGTCTCCCACCAGAGGGGTGAGTTTGGCGTAGCGGTGCTTTCCCCGGGCCCGGCAGGCCGTCACAGCCTGCCCGTCGTCCACGTAGTAGAAGCCGCTCAGCGCCTTACAGATAATCCCCTCACGCATTGACATTACTGCCCTGGGTAAAGTCCACCGACTGAGTGCCGCTGGCCATGCCGTTGATGTAGATGGCCAGGGTCTTGACCCCTGTTCCGGTCACCCGCACCGGGAGGCTCATCTGCATGGCGGTATCCACTGTCTCGTTGGCCACTTCCACTCCGTCCATCAGCACCCGTACGTTAATAATTCCCATTTCACTGTAGGGCGCCAAGTCGATGGACTCCTCCCGGACCGTCATATTGGGGTCGGGTTCCACAGGCGTGGGCGGATCGGGGGGCTGGGTAGTGGGGTCTGGACCCTTGCTGATGACCAGATTGACGTCGGTGCCCTCGGGCACCTCGGTGTCCTTAGTTGGATACTGGCTGATTACCTTACCTTCTTCTACCTTGTCGTCATGGACCTCTTCGATTCTTCCATCCTTCCCCAGGTTGTGCTGGGATATGGTGGCCATTGCCAGATCCTTCGTCATGCCCGCCAGATCCGGCATCTTAACGGGTTTGGCCTCGGGCCCCCGGCTGACCACCATATGAATTTCAGTGCCCGGGGTAAGGGGCACATCCTTCAGCGGAGTATAGGAAATGATGTGATTTTGCTCAATGGTCTCGTGGTTGGCGTAGTCGGGCGGGACCACTGGCTTTAAGCCCATGGCCCGCAGGGTATTGCAGGCCTCGTTAAAGTCCATATCCAGCAAATCAATCATCAAAACCGTCTCCAGCCCGCCACTGATAGTGACAGTGATATCAGTGACTGTCTCGTCTACCTTGCTATCAGCCTTAGGGGATTGGTCGATGATGGTGCCGGGCTCCGCTTCGTCGGTGATTGTCTCCCCCTCCACCAGCTTGAACCGGCCCAAAAGCTCGCTGTCGCCCTGCACCTCTTCCAGGGTCTTGCCCACCAGCTCAGGGACAGCGTAGGTTTCCGACGGGGTCAGCATGTTGGCAAAAACGGTGTTCCACAGGAATGCTACCATCAGGACCACGAACAGAAGCACAGCGGCGGTGGCCAAAAACACCGGCCATACCGGCCCCCGGCGGGGAAATTCATCCTCGTCCTCATAGCGCCGGTTCCGGTGGGGAGCGGAGTAATCGTCCTCATCGTAGCGTCGGCCAGGCCGGCGGCGCTGGCCGTACTCCTCCTCATACACACGTCCGCTCTCCTCTACATACCGGCGGTCCTGAGACCGGACCGGGTGAACAGGGCGCACCTGGGTATATTCATCCTCCGGGACCTCCTCGGGGTCAAATTCAGAGGTGTTGTAATCAAAATTGATGTTGGGATTTTTGCGAAATTCCTCCAGGTCGGCCAGCATCTCGTCGGCGGAGAGATAACGGTTGTCCGGGCTGGGGGCCATGGCCTTCATGGTGATAGCCTCCAGGGCCTCGGGGATGGAGGGCTCCAGCTCCCTGGGGGACAGGGGGATGGAATTGATATGCTGAATGGCAACCGCCACAGGGGTGTCCCCCTCAAAGGGCAGGCGGCCGGTAAGCATCTCATAGAGAACCACGCCAGCGGAGTACAGATCGGAGCGGTTGTCGATATGGCTGCCCCTAGCCTGCTCGGGGGAGATATAATGGACGGAGCCCAGCGCCTCCTGGGTAAGGGTGCTGTGCCCACCTGAGGCCACCCGGGCGATACCGAAATCGGCCACCTTCACACTGCCGTCCCGCAGGACCATTACGTTGTGGGGCTTGATATCCCGGTGGATGATTCCACGGCTGTGGGCATGGCCCAGGGCCTTGGTAATCTGGGTAATGAAGTGAAGAGCCTCCCGCCAGTTGAGTTTGTTACCCTTCTTCTGCATATACTGTTTGAGGGTAATGCCGTCTATCAGCTCCATAACGATGTATTCCAGCTCAGAGGAACGGCTCACATCATATACCGCGACGATGTTCGGGTGCGACAGCATGGCTACGGCCTGGGATTCGTCGTGGAACCGGCGGCGGAATTCCGCGTCCTGGGACAGGTCCTCCCGGAGAATCTTAATGGCCACCAGCCGGTTGAGGCGGTGGCAGCGGGCCTTGTATACCTTGGCCATGCCGCCGGTGCCCACCAGCTCCAGTATCTCATATCGATTATCGAGTAATTTACCGATGTATTGATCCATGGTAAATATCCTCCTTTTATATCAGCTCAGTTGACCTCTGGAAGCGGCCGCAACAGGCTGCGGCCCTGCCGTTCTCGTCCTAGCGCTTCACCAGCACCACCGTCACATTGTCGGGGGCGCCCCGGCTCAGGGCGATGTCCAGCAGACGCTGGCAGCATTCCGACGCCTCACCCCCGTGGATGACCTCATAGAGCATCTCCTGCTCGTTGACCACATTGCTAAGCCCATCGCTGCACAGCAGCAAATAGTCCCCCGGGGCCAGAGGCTGGCGGAAGCAGTCCGCCATCAGTACGGGCTCCACGCCCAAGGCCCGGGTAATCAAGTTCTTGTGGGGGTGGGTCCTGGCCTGTTCCCGTGTCAGCTCGCCCCGCTCCACCAAATCCTCCACCAGGGAGTGGTCCCGGGTGACCAGAACGATGCCCTCGCTGTTGATGTGATAGGCCCGGCTGTCCCCCTCGTTGAGGATAACCGCCTCACTCTCGCCGGCCAGCACCGCCACCATAGTGGTGCCCATGCCGGTGCAGTCCTGGTCGTCAATGGAGCGCTGAAAGACCGCCTTGTTGGCGGCTGACGCAGCCTGACCCAGCTGTTCCTCCACGGTGTCGTTTCGGTCCGCCTTAGCAAAGCGGCCCATGAACAGCTCCACGGCCATGGTGCTGGCCACGTTGCCCGCCCGGGCGCCGCCCATGCCGTCGCACACCAAGGCCAGCACCCGACCGTCCTCCAGAATGCGGAAGGAATAGGCATCCTGATTCTGCTGCCGTACTGCCCCGCGGTCGGTAATTCCCCACACCTGCATAGCGTTCAACCTCGTTTCTCCCATTGTCTCTGTCCGTTTTCACCCATTGCCTTGCGGCGCAACTGGCCACAGGATGCGTCAATGTCGCCTCCCAGCTTCCGCCGGACGGTAACTGTAACCCCGTGCCCCTCCAGACGTTTCTGAAAGGCAGCCACCCGGCGGCTGGGTTTTAGGGGGCTCTCCTCCACCTCGTTGAGAGGAATCAGATTCACATGGGCCGGGGCGCCCTTCAGCCGCCGGGTCAGCAGATCGGCCTGCCAATCGGTGTCATTCACCCCGTCAATCATCGCGTACTCATAGGAGACGCGCCGCCCGGTCTTGTCAAAATACCGGCGGCAGGCCTCCAGCAACTTCTCCACACCCACACTTTTATTCACCGGCATAATCCTGCTCCGGGTCTCGTTGTCTGGGGCGTGGAGTGAAACCGATAACGTTAATTGTAACCCATAACCGGCCAGTTTGTCAATTTGCTCCACTAAACCACAGGTGGACAGGGAGATATGCCGCATACCGATATTCAACCCGTCCGGGTGGTTCGCCAGGGTGAGAAAACGCAAAACCGTGTCAAAGTTGTCCAACGGTTCCCCGATTCCCATTAAAACGATGTTGGAAACGGGCGCCCCGCTGTCCATTTTGATAAACAGAACCTGATCCACCATCTCTGCCGGGGTCAGATCCCGAACCTTGCCCGCAATGGTGGAGGCACAGAATGCGCACCCCATGCGGCACCCCACCTGGCAGGAGATGCACACCGTATTGCCGTGCTGATAGCGCATAAGCACCGACTCGACGCAGTTGCCGTCGGCCAGCCGCCACAGATATTTGATGGTGCCGTCCTGAACGGACACCTGCTTTTGGGCCACCTGGGGCGGGGTCAGCGTACAGCGCTCCTCAAGCTTTTGCCGCAGCTGCTTGGACAGATCGGTCATCTCCGCGAAGGAGGTAACCCCCCGGTACAGCCACTTGAAAATCTGCCTGGCCCGAAAGGCGGGCTCCCCCTGCTCCTTGAGCCAGGCGGTCAGCTCCTCAAGCGTCATTGATTTTATGTCAACCAAAAGGCTTCACCCCCTCTTTGCGCAGCTTGCAGAGAAAGAATCCGTCTGTGCCCTGGCGATGAGGCCAAAGTGTAACCATACCGTCTGAAACAGACCCAATAGGTTCAGGAAGTGTAAAGGTTTCTACCTTGTAAGTTGGATGGTCCCGCAAAAAGCCCTCCACCACCCCTTCATTTTCCCGGCGCAGGAGGGTACAGGTGGAATAGAGCAGCACACCGCCCGGTTTTATGTAGCCTGCAGCTACATCCAAGATAGCCCGCTGGACCTCCGGCAGCCCGGCCAAAGGGGCCGGGTTCTTATAGCGGATATCGGGTTTCTTTCGAATGACCCCCAGTCCGGAACAGGGAGCGTCCACCAGCACCCGGTCGAAGGCATCTTTCCACTCAGAACGAAAGATTTTGCCGTCAGCGGTCATGGAGGAAATATTAGTCAGGCCCAAGCGGTCCGCCCCGGCCTGAATCAGTTTTTTCTTGTGGGGGTGGAGGTCACAGGAAATTACCTCTCCCCTGCCCTCCATCCGAATGGCGGCGGCAAAGCTCTTACCGCCAGGGGCGGCACAGCAGTCCAGCACCCGCATCCCCGGTTCGGGATCCAAGGCTAGGACGGCCAATTTGCTGGCCGGGTCCTGAATGTAGAACAGTCCCTTTTGAAATGCGGTCAGCCGCTCCAAATTGCCTGTTCTGGAGAGGAGCAGACAGTCAGCCAGCCAGGGGTGGGGCTGGACAGTGACTCCCTCCCCCTCCAGGGTAGAGGCCAGCACCAGCGCTGTTGTTTTCGTCGTGTTCACCATGGCGGTGATGGGGGCGCGTTCATTGTTGACAGCCAGCAGCTGAGCTGTCTCCTCAGTACCTATAGCAGAAATGAACTCCTTCACCAGCCATTCCGGGTGCGAGTAACGGGTGGTCAGGTATTTTTCCGGACTGGTCTGTGGGATGGCAGGCAGTTCGTCCAAACTGCGCTCCAGATTGCGCAGGACGCCGTTGACCATCCCCGCCGCCCGGGGGTTTCTACAGTGCTTGCGGGTCAGCTCTACCGAACCGTTTACCGCCGCGCTGTGGGGAATTTTGTCCAGAAAAAGCATCTGATAGGCCCCCAGCCGCAGGGCCTCTGCCACCTTTCCCTCCATCCGCTTCAAAGGCAGCTTGGAGAAGTGGGACAGATAAAAATCCAGCAGCAGCCGGTTTTGCAGCACGCCGAAGCACAGCTGGGTAGCCAGGGCTCCATCCCGGCTGTCCAGCTTGGCGGAGGCCAGCCGCTTTTTCAAAATTGCGTCAGACCATCCCCCCTGCCGCTGGCAGTCGTTCAGTGCCAACAGCGATACCTCACGGGCATCCATGCTTTCTCACCGGCCTTTCTTCTTCTTTTTCTTGAAAGAAAAAGAAGCAAAAAGAATTTCGGGAAAAACTTTGTTTTTCCTCTATACCCCTAAACAAAGAATTGCGTCCTCATGGGTAACCGCTACCACCCAGTCCATACTTCCGTCAAACAGATATGCGTCAATGTCCTCACAGGGCTCCAGCTGCTCCACATAGTCCACCACCGCCCCAAAGCTAGCTGCATACAGCATACGGATTCGCTCCAAATAGAAAAACAGTTTTCTATCCCTGGGAACTCTCAATTGAGCGATCTCCTCCGTGGGAAGACAACAGGGCTTGTACTGTGGAAGAAAGGAATTCCACATCAGTCCCACCTGTCTCAGCCGTTTTCGGTCTACATAGCGGTCCCGGAACCGTTCAATAAGCCACGGAGCATTTAAAACGCGGTCATAGGCGGTAAACTCATACATGCCATCACACCTGAATCGGATTTCCCGCCAGATAGGCGGCAGCGGACATTCTCTTCTTGCCCGGGGCCTGGAGCTCCAGGATGCGCAGAACCTGGCCGTCGCCGCAGGCCACGTCGATCCCCCCCCAGGCGGCGGCAATCACGGTGCCGGGGAGGGTGTCGGTATACTGCTCCACCACCTGGGCCTCCCACAGCTTCATAGGTTCACCGGTAATGGCGGTGGTAGAGGCTCCCGGCCAGGGATACAGCCCCCGGATTTGGTTGCAAATCTCCCGGGCGCTCCGGTTCCAATCCACGGGAGACAGTGTCTTGGACAGCATGGGGGCCTGGGTGGCCTGCTCATGGTCCTGGGGAATCCGGGAAGCAGTTCCGGCCTCGATTTGGGCCACCGCTTCCACCAGAAGCTCCCCGCCCATCTGTGCCAGCCGGTTATAGAGGGACGCGGCGTCCTCTGTTGTTCCAATGGAGGTGGCCCGCTGGAGAATGATGTCCCCGGCGTCCAGCTCGGCGGCCATGTGCATGATGGTCACGCCGGTCCTGCGCTCCCCATTGAGGATGGCCCAGTTAATGGGAGCGGAGCCCCGGTATTTGGGCAAAAGGGAGGAGTGGACGTTAATGCACCCCTTTGGAGGCAGGGAAAGGATATCGTCGGGAAGAATGCGGCCATAGGCCGCCACTACAATGAGCTCCGGCTCCAGCTCCTTCAAAATGGACAGCGCCGCCCCATCCCGCAGCTTTTCCGGCTGAAACACCGGAATGTCATGGGACCAGGCGCATTCCTTCACCGGAGTCGGCTGAAGCTTATTGTGGTGCCGGCCCACGGGCTTGTCCGGCTGGCTGAACACCCCAACCACTGCATGGCTCGCCGCAACCAGTTCGTTCAGGGAGGCCACCGCAAAGGCGGGGGTTCCCATAAATACGATTCTCATGCCCCTCTCCTTCTCCGCCGGCGTCTTCTCGGCACGCCGCCGTTCTTCTCAGTCTCAATGGCATCCAGTTCCTCCGCGGTGTAGAGCCGGTCGGTATGCTCATCATACATATGACCTTCCAAGTGCTCCAGCTCATGGCAGAAACAGCGGGCGGCCATCTCCGTCCCCTCCGTCTCAAACCAATTGCCGTATCGGTCCTGAGCCCGTACCTTTACCCAATTGGGCCGCTTTACATAGCCCCACAGTCCTGGCAGGGACAGGCAACCCTCTAGGCCGTCCTGCTCCCCCTCCTGGGCCACAATCTCTGGGTTGACCAGCTCCAGCATCTCGTCGCCCTCCGGGTCGGGCACCACGATCACCGCCCGGCGGAGGATGCCCACCTGAGGGGCGGCCAGACCCACACCGCCGGCCTCGGACAGCGTCTCCTTTAAATCGTCCAGCAGATCCGCCAGCTTGTCGTCAAACCGGGTAACCGGGTGGCACTTTTTGTTCAGTACAGGGTCACCTTGGGTCAAAATGGTACGAATCGACATTACATTCCTTCTCCTTCATCATTCAGCTGTTATAGGGGTCCACATCGGCGTAGACGGAGACACCCTTGTTCTCTTTATCCCTGTGCGCCGCCTGGAGCAGATGGGCCAGAAGAGCCCGGAATTCCTTACCGTTCTCACCGGTAAGGGTGAGGCGGTAGCGGTAGCGGTTGTTTACCTTGGCTACTGCCGCGGGAGTGGGCCCCAAAAGCTGCCACTGGCCGGGAACCTTGGGCAGCGACTGCTCCAAGGCGCGGCGCAGGCGGGCGCAGCAGCGCAGAACGGCCCCCTCCTCCAGCCCGGCAACGGCGAGTACCACGTGCTGGGCAAAGGGCGGGTCCCGGCGCAGACGGCGCAGTTCTATCTCCTGGGCGTAGAAGCCGTCATAGTCCTGTCGGGCGGCGCAGCGTATCACATCGTTGTTGGGGGTAAAGGTCTGGATTACCGCTCTCCCCTGCTTCTCTCCCCGACCCGCCCGGCCCACCACCTGGGTCAGGAGAGAAAAGGTGCGCTCTCCTGCCCGGAAGTCATCTACATAGAGGGACAAATCAGGGGCCACCACCCCAACCAGGGTGACATTTTCAAAATCCAATCCCTTGGCCACCATCTGCGTGCCCACCAGAATCGGAACTCGCTCCTTCTGGAAACGGCTCAACAGCTCCTCGTGGGGGTGGGCGGCGGATATGGTGTCCGTGTCCATCCGCAGGGTCTCCGCCCAGGGAAACAACTCCCGCAGCTCCTCCTGAACCCGCTGGGTGCCGGTGCCCACGAAATTGAGCAGCCCCCCGCAGGAGGGACACGCTGGAGGCAGGGAGCGGGAAAAACCACAGTGGTGGCACATCAGCCGGTTGTTGGCCGAGTGGTAGGTCAGTTTGACGGAACAGCGGGGGCACTCGGGCACCTCGCCGCACTCCCCGCAGGACACCATCCGGCTGGCTCCCCGGCGGTTGAGGAACAAAATGGACTGCTCCTCCCGTTTCAGGTTGCCCTCCAGTTCCTGCCGCAGAACAGAACTGACGGCGCCGGCGTTTCCCTGGCGCAGCTCCTCCTTCAAATCAACAATAAGCACCTGGGGCAGCGCTTTTTGATTGTAACGGTTTTTCAACCGGAACAGACCAATCTGCCCCTCCACGGCTTGATACATGGTCTCTACGGAGGGAGTGGCCGAACCCAGTACCAGCAGCGCACCGTTCTGTACGCAGCGGTACTTGGCTATCTCCCGAGCGTGGTAGCGGGGAACATTCTCCGATTTGTAGCTGCTCTCCTGCTCCTCGTCCAGAATGATAAGGCCCAGGTTATCCAGCGGGGCAAACACCGCTGACCGGGTGCCAATGACCACCTGAGCCTCGCCCCGGCGGGCCCGCTTCCACTCATCGTACCGCTCACCCGCCCGGAGGGAGCTATGGAGCACCGCTACCTGCCTTCCAAAGTGTGAGGCAAAAATCCTTAATAACTGAGGCGTCAGAACAATTTCCGGCACCAGCACAAGGGCTGTGCGCCCCCGGGAAAGGGCCTGCTGAATCAGGCGGATATAAACCTGGGTCTTACCGCTGCCCGTTACGCCATAGAGCAGAGCGGCGGCGGGACCCTCCCGTCCGGCCAGGGCATCCAGCCCCTCAAAAGCCGCCTGCTGCTCCTCATTGAGCACCGGCGGCGGAGCGGGAACCGTATCCTCCAACGGAACACGGCGCAGTACCTCCTGATTTTCCAGGGTCAGGATGCCGCTCTTCTCCAGAGATTTCAGGGTGGGCATGGAGGCCCCGGTAAAGTAGCACAAATCCTTGGCGGAAGCCGCGCCTAAGGTACACAGCAGCTCGGTCACAGCGTACCGCAGCGGGGCGGATTTCCGCCGGGTGGCGACCAGAGCCATGGCGTCCTCCACTGGCAGGGCCAGTACCGCCAGCTTCTCCTTCTTATCTCCCACTGCACGCTGAGCCGCCGTCTCCAGAAGGGCAACGCCCTCCTCGGTCAGCCGACGGATGGCGGGATTGGGGTCCCTGGCCCCAAAGGCCAGACGGATCTGCTCCATATCCCCCTGCCCCCCCCAGCTCCAGAGAAGGTCCAGCAGATTGCGGGCGGCAGGCGACCCCTCCGCTGCAGCGTAAGCTTTCTCACGATCCGTCCCCGCCTTGATGATCACCCGGTCCCGCAGGGAGAAATACAGCCCCGCCGGAAGCATGGCTTTGACACAGTCATATACCGTGCAAAAGTACCGCTCCCGCATCCACAGGGCCAGCTGAATGGCCCTCTCGTCCAGCACTGGCTGGTCGTCCAGCACCGCCTGAATGGATTTCAGCGCCTGACCGGCGGAAGCCGCCTGATAAACAGACAACACAAGGCCGTCCGATCCTCGGTTTCCTGCGGCGAAGGGCACCAAAACCCGCATACCGGGCCGCAGCCGCTCCTCCAGCTCCCTGGGAATCAGGTAGTCGTAGGGCCGGTCAATGGAATAAACCGCTCTGGCAACAGCCACCTTTGCAATTTTTCTGCCCAATGGCCGTCACCACCTTGAAAACCTGGGAACCACACCCTAACATCGCAAGTCCACTGACGTGCAAAGCCCGACATGTCACGATGAAGCGCAAGGCCGCATGCGCGGCCTCCCGCGGCGAGGACGCCGCCCCATTTTTATTCGTCTTGCGCCTGTTCTGGCTCCTCGTCCTTCACGCTCACTTTACCGTCGGCCACCGCCTGGATGGCGATGCTCACCGGCTTCTCATCCAAGGGCTCGCCGGCAATCTCCGCCTCCCGGGCAATCCGGCGGGCCTGGCAGGCCACCACATTTACCAGCTCATAGCGGCTGGGCACTTTCTCCAACAGGTCCTTCATTGCGGGATACAGCATCATAATAAAGACTCCTTACTTGTTTCGTTGTTGCCCTGTCGGGACGTCCTGGGCCTACCTACCAATTTTCCAGCGGAAAGCCACAGACTGCCTCTACATGACATTCTTACGCAAACTGAGTGAGAATAGACTTCCGGTTGTCCACCCTGCACTCTGCGGCGGTGAGAATCGCTTCGATCTCCGCCACCGCTCCGGATACCTTGTCGTTAATGACCAAGTAGTCATAATTGGGAATTTCCTGAAATTCCACCCTTGCCTTTTCCAAGCGGCCGGCAATGA
>JAAWCR010000013.1 GCA_022793355.1 Lawsonibacter sp.
CCTGCCCGATGTCCGACGAGCCCACCAGCAGCTGCACCGTGGCGTCGTCGTTGAGGATCACCACCGCCGAGCTCAAGCCCTCCTTGGAGGAGGGGCCGGAGCCGTGGCAGCTGAAGGCGATTCCCCAGGCCTGCCGGACCTCTTCGTTGTCCACCAGGAGGCTCTTTCCGTCGATCTCCGCCTGGATCTCCCGGCAGCGCCGGGCACAGCCGGCGATGTTGTTGCTGCTCACCGGGATGCTGGCGCAGGGGAAGCACTCCCCCACCTGCACCTGGTTCAGCAGCCGCAGCTCCACCGGGTCCATCTCCAGCTTCTGTGCCAGCCGGTCCATCAGAATCTCCCGCCCGAAGGTTAGCTGGGTGTTGCCATACCCCCGGAAGGCGCCGCCGGTGATGTGGTTGGTATAGACGCTCAGCCCCTCGAAGAAATAGTTAGGCACATTGTATTGCAGCTTCCGGGCCGCCGCCGCCACCACCGTGGGGGTGTGGGTGGTGTAGGGCCCGCCGTTGAGGCGGTAGGTGGTGTCAAACAGCCGCAGCCTCCCGTCCCTGTCCGCTCCAATCCGCAGGTCCACCTCCGAGCCGTGGCGCGCCACCGAGTACAGGTCCTCCTCCCGGGTGTAGGACAGGTTCACCGGGCGGCCCAGCTTTTTGGACATCAGCGCCGCTACATGCTGGGCGTGGAGCTGCTGCCGCGCGCCAAAGCCCCCGCCCACCATGGGCTTGGAAAAGCGCGCGTCCGACTCCTTGATTCCCAGAATTTCCGCCGTCAGCCGCCGCTCCTGGAACACCGTCTGGGATGTGCTGTACACCGTCAGGTGGACCCCGTCGCTGAAGTCGCACAGGCAGCTGGTCAGCTCTATCGTGGCGTGCTGCATCGGGGGAGTGGAGAAGTGGTCCTCCACAATGATCTCCGACGCGGCCTCCCCCGCCGCCCGGTCCCCCTGGCTCACCTCCCGCCGCTGGATGATGTTGTCCGGCGCAATGTGGGGCTGCAGCGGCTCCGCGCCCTCTCGCAGGGCGCTGTTCACATCCAGATAGGGCGTCAGCACCTCATACTCCACCCGCACCGCCGCCGCCGCCGCGCGGGCCGCCTCCTCCGTCTCCGCCGCCACGCAGGCGATCCGGTCCCCCAGCACCTTCGGCTCCCGGGTCAGCACCAGCTCGTCCTTCATCAGCAGGGGGGAGGGCGGGTTGCCCGAGCAGTTGAAATACTCCTGGGGGACCTCCTCCGGAAGCAGGCAGCCCAAATAGCCGGGAATCTGTTCCGCACCGCTGACGTCGATGGCCCTCACCCTGGCCCGGGAGTAGGGGCTGCGCACCAGAGCGGCATATGCCATATCCGGCAGGCGCAGGTCGTCGGTATACTTTGCCCGCCCTGTGGCCTTCTCCAGCGATTCCAGCCGAGGGATGGACCGGTTGACGCTTTGGAAGCTCCTCCCTTCCTTCACGCTCCCTCCCCTCCTCTCTCCGCATACCCGGAGATAACCTCCGCTGCACGTTCCACTGCCTGCTCGATTTTCTCATAGCCCGTGCAGCGGCACAGGTTCCCCGACAGCGCCTGGCGGATCGCCGAGCGGCTGGGCCGGGGTTCGCGGTCCAGCAGCGCCTTGGCCGCCAGAATCATTCCGGGGGTGCAGAAGCCGCACTGCACCGCTCCCGCATCAATAAAGGCCTGCTGAAGGGGATGGGGCTTGTCCGGCGTGCCCAGGCCCTCAATGGTCTCCACGCTGCCCCCGTCCGCCTGTACCGCGAACACACAGCAGGAGTTCACCGCCCGGCCGTTCAGAATTACCGTACACGCCCCGCACTCCCCAAGGTCGCAGCCCTTTTTCGCGCCCGTCAGCCCCGCGCGCTCCCGCAGCACCTGGAGCAGCGTCTCCCGCTCCTCCACACGAAACCGTTTCTCCCTGCCGTTCAGCCTCAGGCTGATCTCATATGTCTTTTCCGACATGGCTTTTTCACTCCTATGTCCAACAGGGACAGCCGGTCCTTTTCCTTACCGGTCCGGCTGTCCCTCTTTCTGGTTTCTATGATGTTCTGGCCGCCTTACAGCTGGCCTACTGCGGCCTCCACCGCCTTGAGCAGTTCATCCGACTCTACCAGCCCGATGGTCGCCTTGGACTGGTCGCCCATGTAGATGTCCTCCGTCTGGAACGCGACGCGGTCGGTCACCAGCTTATAGGCCACCTGGGTGCCCTTGCCCAGCTTGAACTGCCCCAGCTTCTCCGAGGAGATGAAGATCCCCCGGGACGCCAGCAGCAGCTCGATGCCCAGAATCTTTTCCAGATTCTTGATGGCCAGCTGGGCCTTCCGCGCCGCCCAGGGCGCCATGGACACGTGGTCCTCCTGGTTGGCCTTCGTCGGGATGTTGTCACACACCGAGGGGAAGCACAGCGTCTTATTCTCCGAGGCCAGGGCGGAGGTGGAGCAGCAGATGATGTTGTAGCCGTAGTTCAGCCCGATGGGCTCCCCGGCCAGGGCCAGGGGCAGGCCGTAGCTCAGGGTAGGGTCGCACAGCGAGAAGCACCGCCGGTCGGCGATGTTCCCGATCTCCGCCAGGGACATGGTCAGCAGGTCCATGGCGAAGCCGGTGGGCTCGCCGTGGAAGTTGCCCCCGGACAGGAACTCGTAGTGCCCGTCCCCCTTGGGGAAGATGAGGGGGTTGTCGGTGGCGGCGTTGATCTCCACCGTAACCAGGTGCTTGATGTAGTTCAGGTTCTCCCGGCAAACACCCTGGACCTGGGGCATGCACCGCAGGGAATAGACGTCCTGCACCCGTTCCTGGTAGTGGGGGTGCATCACGTCGTAGTCCAGATGCACCTTGCGGGACTCCTCCGTCACACGCTGGCTGCCCTCCACCAGCCGCAGCACGTTGGCCGCCGCCTTGATCTGCCCCTCGTAGGGCCGGGCGCTCTGAATCCGGGGGTCGAAGGCCCGGGTCTCGCCCCGCACCGCCTCCAGAGATAGGGCCGTGGTAATCTCAGACACCTTGTACAGCCGCTCCGCGTCGTGGATATTCAGACAGGCCATGCCGGCGAACATGGTGGTCCCGTTGAGCAGGGCCAGGCAGTCCTTCGCCTTGAGCTGGAACTCCACCGGGGTGATTCCCGCCTTTTTCAGCGCCTCCTGGGCCGGCATCCGCTCCCCCTGGTAGAACGCCTCCGCCTGGGGCACCCCGATGAGCACCGAGACGATGTGGGCCATGGGGGCCAGGTCGCCGCAGGCGCCCACGCTCCCCTGCCAGGGCACCACCGGATGCACCCCCTTGTTCAGCAGTTCCACCAGCCGCTCCACCACCACGGGCTACCTTTACCACGTCCTCTATGCTCAGGTCTACTCCGTTCAATACTACTTTTTTCATGCTATTACTTCTCCTTGTTAATTATATCTACTTTCTATACGGTTTTTGTAAAGTCTGGAAAACCAGGTTAAACGCCATCATAAAATAGTAGAAAAAATACAATACAAATGTTAATGACCAATGCAATTGCCACAACCCGAATCCCTTCCAGAATCATGTTTTCAATTTCTTCTACTAAATACCCCTTTAATCGTGCAAATACCGCTGTTAAAACCGTACAAAGAAACAATGTAACCTGGCCATTCCATTGAAGATACACACATCCCATAAACAGGGTCACCAGTATTGCCGCCAATATACCAACAGCCTGTGGCATAGTGATCGCTCTCTTTTTCATGATGAGCGATTACAACCTCAC
>JAAWCR010000152.1 GCA_022793355.1 Lawsonibacter sp.
CCAGTACCACAGGCTGAGAGAGCGGGCCTCCAAGGTGGTCATACTCGCCCCCGCCTACCGTTCCGGGATATATTACCGGCGCAACCGGCATTTGGTGGACCACTCCTCCCTCTGCCTGGGCTTCATGACCCGCGCCGCCAGCGGAACAGGTTATACCATGGCCTACGCGGCCCGGCGCGGACTGAACACCGTCAACCTGGCCCGTGGCGGTTAGCCCTCATGCCAGCTCCCGCCGCAGCTTGTCCAGCGCCCGGCGTTCCAGCCGCGACACCTGTACCTGCGAAACCCCCAGTACCCGGGCGGTGTCCATCTGGGTCATTCCCCGATAGTAGCGCAGCAGAAGCACCTGCCGCTCCCGCTCCGGCAAATCGCGGATGGCGGCCCGGAGGGTAATGCGTTCCACCATCCCCTCCTCCTCGTTCCCTGTGGTGAGCATCCCCTCCAGGGTGAGGCCGTCCTCCCCCGTCTCCGCCTGGAGGGATACCACCGGCTCTATGGCCGTCTCGGCGGCGGCGATGTCCTCGGGGCTCAGGCCTGTCTCCTCCGCCAGCTCGGACAGGGTGGGCTCCCGTCCCAGCTGGGTGGACAGCCGGGCCCGGGCCGCCCGTATGCCTGTCCCTCGCTCCTTCAGCCCCCGGCTCACCTTCACCGGCCCGTCGTCCCGGAGAAAGCGGCGGATTTCTCCAGCGATTTTTGGAACGGCGTAGGTGGAAAATTGAGTGCCGAACTGGGGGTCGAAGCCCCGAATGGCCTTTAAAAACCCCACACAGCCCAGCTGATACAGGTCGTCGGGCTCCACGCCCCGGCCGTAGTACCGGCGCACCACGCTCCAAATCAGGCCGTTGTTCTCCAGCAGGGCCTGCTCACAGGCCGCGCTGTCCCCCTCCCGGGCCGCTTCCAACAGGGCGGGGCCGGTCAGCGGGCCGCTCACCGGCCCGCCCGGCGGGCAATTTTTCGGACCATAGTAACCGTTGTCCCCCTGTCGGGCGCTGAGCGTACTTTCAGCGTATCCATAAAGCTCTCCATAATGGTAAAGCCCATGCCGGAGCGCTCCTCGCTGCCAGTGGTAAACAGGGGAGTCCTGGCCTGTTCGATGTCCGCAATGCCCACGCCCCAGTCCTTTACCACAATCTCCAGCGCGCCCCCTTCCTTAATGCGCAGCTTGAGCAAAATTTTGCCCAACGTATCCGGGTAGGCGTGTACGATGGCGTTGGTCACGGCCTCGCTGACGGCGGTTTTGATGTCGTTGACCTCCTCCAGGGTGGGGTCCAGCTGGGCGGCGAAGCAGGCTGCCGCCGTCCGGGCAAAGCCTTCGTTGGCGGAGCGGCTGGGAAATTCCAGGGTCACTTGGTTCTCAATTTTCATATGTATCGGTCCTTTCTTGGCCGTATATGCAGCATTCTTATGTAGGGGCGGACGGAGTCCGTCCGCAAAATCTCGGGACATGCGCCCCGCCTCTACGATTCAAACTGTATCATTCGCTCCAGTCCGGCAGCCCTGAACACCTTGCCCGCCTGGTCCGGGGTGTTCACCACCTTCATGAACCCCCGCACCTGGCCCATCCTACGGTGGGCCCGTAGCAGCACCGCTATCCCCGAGCTGTCTGTAAATGTCAGCCCGCTCAGGTCCAGGGTCAGCTCCCTGGGCTGGGCCGCGTCAATGCGCCGCTCCAGCTCCTCCATCACCGACTTGGCCCCATGGTGGTCCAGCTCCCCGGCCACCAGCGCCGTCAGTCTGCGCTCGTCCTCTTTACAGGTCACCGGCATCCTAAATCCGCTCCCTTCCTCCTATTTATTCCATTATTTTCCATTTCATTATAGGCCATCCCCGCTGTCGGATTTGCGGGGTTTTGGCCGCGGGGAATAAAAAAGCAGGCCATTCCACCAATGGAATGGCCTGCAATATTTTTTTCGATTCCCCCCTTGACAAACGGGAAAAAAGCGTTATACTGTACTCATAGTATATATACAGTAAATTCAGAATGACAGCAGGGTGGCCTCCGGCGCAGGACCAGCGCGCGGCTTGCAGTCGGCCCCTCCCCGCTGTTGAAAGGCAGGCCAAATGGATATCATATTGAGCAACACCAGCGGAAAACCCATCTATGAGCAGATCACCGACCAGGTCAAAGAGCAGATTATGGCCGGAACACTGTCGGCGGGGGACGCCCTGCCCTCTATGCGGCTGCTGGCCAAAGAGCTGCGCATCTCAGTCATCACCACCAAGCGGGCCTATGAGGAGCTGGAGCGGGCCGGCTTTCTGGAGAACGTCCCGGGAAAGGGCTGCTTTGTGGCCCCTCAAAACCGGGAGCTGCTGCGGGAGGCCCAACTGCGCAAGGTGGAGGAAAAGCTGTCCCAGGCGGTGGAGGAGGCCCGGAAGGGCGCCTTCCCCCTGGAGGAGCTGCACGAAATGCTGGATATATTGTATGAAGGGGAAGAATTATGACAAATTGTATTGAAATCAAGGGGCTTTGCAAGTCCTATGGGGACTTCGCCCTGAACAATATCGATCTGACCCTTCCCGGCGGCTCCATTCTGGGGCTGATTGGGGAGAACGGAGCGGGCAAAACCACCACCATCAAGTGCATCCTGAACCTGATCCGCCGGGACGCGGGGGAGATCACCCTGCTGGGGTACGACAACCTCCGTGAGGAGCGCCTGGCCAAGCAGGACGTGGGCGTGGTGCTGGACGAGTGCTTCTTCCACGACACCCTCCGTCCCCGGGACGTGGGCAAAATCCTGGCCCCCGCCTATCAAAACTGGGACCAGGGCCTGTTCCGGGACTATCTGAGCAAATTCGGTCTGCCGGAGAAGAAATTCATCAAGGAGTTCTCCCGGGGGATGAAAATGAAGCTGTCCCTGTCCGCGGCGCTGGCCCACCAGCCCAAGCTGCTTATTCTGGACGAGGCCACCGCCGGACTGGATCCGGTGGTCCGGGATGAAATTCTGGACGAGTTCCTGGGCTTCATCCAGGACGAGGACCACGCCATCCTCATGTCCAGCCACATCACCTCTGACCTGGAGAAGGTGGCCGACTACATCGCCTACATCCACCAAGGCCAGGTGGTGCTGTCCGACGCCAAAGACAACATCCTGGACTCCTACGGTCGGGTGGGCTGTACCGCCGCCCAGCTGGAATCCATCGCCCCCCAGGATGTGCTGCGCACTCGGAAAGGAGCCTTCGGCGGCGAGGCCCTGGTAAAGGACCGGGCGACCTTTGCCCGGAAATACCCTATGCTCCTGGTGGAGCGGACCACACTGGAGGATATCATGCTTTTTGTCGGGAAAGGAGAGGCAAAATGACCGGTTTGATTTGGAAAGATTTCCTTGTAATGCGCAAGCCCCTGAAGTCCTATGTGCTGCTGATAGGCATTTACATCATTCTGGCCTATCTGGATATCTTTGACTACAGCTTTATTATCACCTTCGTTCAGGTCATTCTGGCGGTGCTGCCCATCTCTGCCTTCGCCTATGACGAGCTGTCCAAGTGGGACCGGTACGCTATGTCCCTCCCCCTTGGACGGCGCGGGGTGGTGGGAGCCCGGTATCTCTTCGTGCTGGGGCTAACCCTGCTCACCGTGGCGGTCGGGCTGGCGGGTACCGTCCTGCTGTATCTGGTCCATCAGGCGGATCCCCTGGAGATGTTCGTCACCCTGATGGTGTCCACCGCCATCGGCCTGCTAATTCCCACCATCCTCCTGCCTCTAAGCTATAAACTGGGGGCGGAGCGGGCCCGGCCCTACCTGTATGCCATCATTTTCATCCCCATTATCGCCGTGGTACTGCTGGCCAAGGCCGGCGTGCTGGACATATCCATGCTGAAGGGGATGGACCTTCTGGCCCCCACCGCGCTGGCGGGCGGAGCCGCCCTGCTGCCACTGGCCGGGCTGGCGGGACTGTTTGTCTCCTACCTGATCTCCTGCCGGATTGCGGCGGGCAAGGAGTACTGAAATGAGAACCGCCGTCATCCTCCTGTGGGCCAGCTGCCTGTACACCATCTTTCGGGCTGTCCTCTGCCTTGCGTTGACAGCCAGCCCCTGGCGGCGGCTCGCCGTGCTGGCCGTCCTGACCCTGGCCGTTTTCAGCGCACACCAGCCTCAGCGAGGCCCATAGGGACGCACAGCCGCTGCACCGGCCGGACCGTGCCGCTCCTTCACGCTGCACCGAAAAATCCTCCATAACCCCCTTGCACTTTCACCCACTGTTGTGGTAAAATAGCAGCAAAGGAGGGTGAAGTATTATGACCACGAAGGAAGCCATTCGGGAACTGGAACATATGAAGCAGTACAGCACCGCCAAAGCGATCCCCGCCCTGGACTACGCCATTAAGGCGCTGAAGGAGAAAGCGGAACGGGAAAAAGAGTAACAAAAATACCGCCCAATGGGCGGTATTTTTACTTATCGCAAAAAAGTGACCAGATTTCGGGTAATCCGCCCGGTGAGCCCCCAGATGGCACGGCCCTCCCAAGGGTAGACGGGAACATTTTCCCGTCCCTTCTGCCACGGGTAGTCCTTGGGGATACCGATCAGCTCATAGGGAAAATGTTCCGCCGGGGTTGGAACCAGCTCATAGGTATACTCGATGGGCGGCATTTTAAGCAAATAGGATAGTGGGACGAAAAAGACCTCCTCCACCTCGGCGGGACTGGGGCGCATAGCTTTCAGAGCGTCCTCCACCACCACCCCCACAACAGGGTGCATGAGAAAATTGGCCCGGTGGGCGATAAAGTCCAGCCGTCCCAGAAGCCGCACCCCCTCCGGGGGAATGGACAGCTCCTCAAAGGTCTCCCGCAGGGCACAGACCTCCGGGGTCTCCCCCGACTCCATCCGGCCCCCGGGGAAGCAGACCTCCCCGGGCTGGCGGCGCAGGGTCCGGGCCCGAACCTCATAGAGCAGGGACAGCGCCCCCTCCCGCTCCACCAGAGGGACCAGCACCGCATAGGAGCGGCGGGAATCCATCAGGCCAGGGACGCGGTTTTTCAGCGCCCCCGCCAGCTTTTCCAGTTCCATCGCAGTCACATCCCCAGATTGGCGTAGAGCATCATCAGCGTCAGGCCCAGGCTGACAATACAACCCGTCAGATAAACCAGCTCCCTGGGCTTCCTCCAAAACAAAAACGTAAACAGGGCCAGCATACCACTGTGCATACCAATAAGCCGCAACTTGGGATGGTAAACCACATCCTCGATATTGGGGTCAATGCTCACCACATCGGGCAGCAGATTCCAGGCCACCGCCGCGCACAGCAACCCCAGCACAGTCAGGAGATAGACCACTATATTCCGGTTTTTTTCCAGCGCGTCTTTCCAGCTTTTAAAGCGTTCCCGGCGCATGGCGGCCTCCTTACATCTTCTCCGGGGCGGTGACCCCCAGCAGCCCCAGGCCGTTGGACAGGACAGCCCGCACGGCGTCGGCCAGCTTCAGGCGGGCAGCCAAAACGGACGCCTCTTCCCCCTTCAGGCGGCAGGCGTTATAGAAGCGGTGGAAATCCCCGGCTAAGGCGGTGAGATATCGGTTGACCCGGCTGGGGTCGAAGTCCCGGGCGGCCAGGTGAAGCTCCTCGGGGTACTGGGCCAGGGCCTTTACCAGGGCCAGCTCCTCGGGCACAGAGAGAACGGAGGCATCCACTTCCGACGCGGCAGGAACCGCCGCCCCCTCCCCGGCCAGCCGGGAAATGAGGGAACAGATGCGGGCGTGGGCATACTGGACGTAATATACCGGATTCTCGCTGTCCTGGCGCACAGCCAGGTCCAGGTCGAAGTCCAAGGGGCTGGAACTGGCTCGGTTGTTGAAATAGTACCGGGCAGCGTCCACAGAAATCTCGTCCAACAGGTCGTGGAGGGCGATGGCCTTGCCGGTCCGCTTGGACATGCGCACCGGCTTGCCGTCCTGGAGAAGGTTCACCAGCTGCATGAGCACAATCACCAGCCGGTGGGAGCCGTCCAGACCCAGCCCATCCAGGGCGGCCTGAAGCCGGGCCACATGGCCGTGGTGGTCCGCCCCCCAGATGTTAATCGCCAGATCGAACTTCCGCTCCTCCAGCTTATTCCGGTGGTAGGCGATGTCGGCGGCAAAGTAGGTGTAAAAGCCGTTGGCCCGGCGCAAAACGTCATCCTTCAGATCCAGCTTGTCCGCCTGCTCCTGGGTCTTGCCCTCAGCCATGTATTTTTTCTTCAAAAGCTCGGTGGTGTTCAGCCACAGAGCCCCGTCCTTCTCATAGGTCCAGCCCTTGTCGGTGAGCAGCTGCACCGTGTCGGCCACAAAGCCCCGGTCGTGGAGCCAGGACTCCATATACCACTGATCATACTCGATGCCGTACTTTTTCAAGTCCTCTTTCATCTTTGGGATGTTGCGCTCCAGGCCGAACTGGGCCACAGCAAACAGCGCGTCGCTCTCCGGCTCGTTGAGGCCGGCGTCGCCGTACTCGTCATAATAGGCCTGGGCCAGCTCCTTAATGTCCTCCCCGTGGTAGCCGTCCTCGGGGAAGGGGACCGCGTTCTCGCCCTGTAAAATCTGCATATACCGGGCGTAGATGGACCGGGCAAACTTGTTGATCTGGTTGCCCGCGTCGTTGACATAGAACTCCTTCCACACGTTCCAGCCGTCCCGGGCCAGCACGTTGGCCAGGGTGTCCCCCAGCACGCCTCCCCGGGCATTGCCCATGTGCATAGGGCCGGTTGGGTTAGCGGAGACAAACTCCACCATCACCTTTCTGCCATTGCCCCCGTTTCCAGAGCCGTAAGCGGCCCCCTCCGTCTCCACAGCGGACAGCACATCGCCGTACCATTTGGGGCCCAGGGTGAAATTTAGGAAGCCGGGGCCGGCGATCTCCACCTTGGCAAAATAGCTGCCTTCCAGCTCCAGGTGGTCCACAATGGCCTGAGCGATGGCCCGGGGGGCCATATGGAGGGCCTTGGCCCCCGCCATAGCGAAGGAGGAGGCGTAATCCCCGTGGGCGGTGTCCTTGGGAATCTCGATGGTCGCTTTCACCTCAGCCCCGGCGGGCAGAATCCCCGCGGCGGCGGCCCGCTCATAGGCCGTTTGGGTCAGCGCGGCCACCTGGTCCCTGGCGGACTGGATCATATTTATCATGTTCGCACCTCATTTTGTATCTGATATATATGTAGGGATGGGTATCATCCGCCCGTTTTCCCCCAATTTCAATACGGCGGGCGGACCCTGTCCGCCCCCGCATCTTTTATTGCTTTAGACTCCCCTGCCCCTCCTCCAGTTCCTTCACGCTGATATGAAAGACATTCCGGCCGGCTACTGTGTGGTCCACCTCCACGGAATAGTCCACCTCCAGATCGCCGCCCTGGTCGCTGATCTCCGCCAGCAGATGACGGGTATGCACCCCGATGGTCATCGCGCCATATGGTGTATTGTACAGCGACAGGTGGCGGCGCCCCTCCTGAAACACCATCTGAGAGTTGAACTCCCCCACCCGCATCAGACTGACCTCGTCCCCATCAATGTGGATGGTGGTCAGCGTCCCCTCCAGGCCGGTGAGCTCGCTCTCCTGATAGGACAGGGTGTAGCTCTTCCCATACCGCGCCAAAATACCCTCAGTAACCAGCTCCACCACATCCGGGGGAGCGCCCTCATACTTTTGTATTCCCTTTACGGAGATGACCACTGCCTTTTCCATTGGCGAACCTCCAAGGCTGTGAAATTTCAGGGCAGCGGCCAGGAACAGCCCGAGCCGCACACCAGTGTGAGGTATTATACACAGTACGGCCCGGCCTGTAAAGCCTTAAATTTATTGTATGTCATTTTGCCTGAAAAAACAAGTGAATTTGCCGACTTTCTCCATTTGACAAATCAGAATCAGCGGCTATAATATCTGTAGGCAGTTCTCACACGAATTTTATGCCAGAGAGGAGACGCCCCCGATGAATTTGGAATTGAGCAAAAAGCAGTTTCGACGCCTGCTAGACCTGGCATATATTGGAAATTGGATTCTGAACTCCACCCGGGGCGACCAGCGCTTCGCCGACTACGACCAGGTGGAGAGCCTGCTCTTCGGCCGGGCCGCGCTGGAGGGTATGCCCCAGCTCGCAGAGCTGTATCAGGGCGAGGTAATCCCCTCCCGAGCCTTTGTGGAGGGCGGCATCCACGAGGCCATTGTGGAGTATGAAAACAACGTGTTCTTCGAGATTCTGGCCGAGGACCTGGCTCGCCGGGACATGGACGATGCCCCCATCGACGAGAGCAATTACGCTGAGCTCACCAGCCGCATCGACGCCTACATCGCCGAGTTCGAGGAGCACGGCACCGATAACATTTTAGTGGATATTGAGGACTAAAAATTCCCCGCCGCCGGCGGGGAATTTTCTATTTCTTCCGCACCAAAAAGGTGAGGGCAAACCAAACGGCCAGATACAGGGTAATAGCCGCGCCGGCGGAGCCACCCACATAGTAGGAGGTCATCAGCCCGGCCACCCCGGCCAAGACGGCCCCCAGCAGAGAAACCAGGTGGTACTGGGCCATATTCCTTGCCACATTCCGGGCAGACGCGGCGGGGAGAACCAGCAGGGAGTTGATCACCAGCAGCCCTACCCAGGTCATGGACAGAGTGACCACCACGGCGATGGCCATAGAAAACACCGCTTCCTGCCAAAACACCCGAATCCCCCGGCTGTCGGCCAGAGCGGGATGGACGGCGGAGAGCATAAGCTGATTGAACGAGACGCCCCATAGCAGGACCACCGCCAGCAAAATCAGAGCCAGCAGGCCCACCTTGGGGGGCTCGACCGAGAGGATATCCCCCACCAGCAGGGAGTTAAACCGGGTAAACGACCGGCCGTTGAGGGTGGACAGAAAAATGCCCAAGGCAACGGCTGTGGAGGAAAACACCCCGATCACCGTATCGCTGGCCAGAGCGGATCGGCGCTTGACCAGATTGAACAGCAGGGCAAAGAGAATGGCAAACACCACCGCCGCCCAGGTGGGCTCGTGAAACCCGCAGATGGCCCCAATTGCCATGCCGGTGAAGGCGGAGTGGCCCAGGGCATCGGAGAAAAAGGACATGCGGCTGTGCACCACCATAGTGGATAAAATGCCGAAAAGTGGGGTGATAACCAGCACCGCCAGCAGGGCGTTCTTCATAAAGAACATCTCCCCCGGCTGAGCCCATTCAAAAGGCAGCAGATCCACCAGCACGTACCAGATGTTCATTCTGCTCCCCCCTTTCCCATTCTCAGGTGGAAGGTCTCATAAAACTCCGGGGAGGACAGCACCTCGCCCGGCGGGCCCGATTTGAGCACCCGGCGGTTGAGCAGAATCACCTTGTCGGCGAACTGGCCCAGGGTGGCAAAGTCGTGGGTAGACAGGAAGATGGACAGGTCGTACTGGGTGCGCAGCTCGTCCAGCATGTCCAGCAGCTGATGCTCCCCCTCGATATCCACCCCGGACAGGGGCTCGTCCAGAATCAGGATGTGGGGCACCGGCTCCAAGGCCAGGGCCAGCAGCACCCGCTGAAGCTGTCCCCCGGACAGCCCGCCCATGGGCCGGTCAAGCAGGTCCTCGCCGTGGACCCGGGCCAGACAGGCGGCGGCCCGGTCCCGGTACTTGGTCGGAACGGGCAGCCACACCGGCCACCGAGCGGTGGCGGCGGTGAAGAAGTCCAGCACCGACACCGGGTCCCCCCGGTCGAAGCTGGGGGCCTGGGGGACATAGCCCACCAGAGGCCGGGTCCCGCCGGTGATTTCCCCGTCGGCCAGGCGGATGGCCGGCCCGCCGGCGGGAGAGAAGGTAATTTTTCCTTTGTAGTCCATCTGGCCCAGAATGCTGCGGAACAGGGTGGACTTACCCGCCCCGTTGGGGCCGATCAGGGCCGCAATCTCCCCGCAGTGGAGGTGAAAGGACACATCCTCCAGAATGGAGTCCCCCTCCAGGCGCACGGACAGCCCCTCCAGTTTCAGACAGCAGCTGTCCGCGCACCCGGCGGCCAGCTTGCCATGTTTGATTTTTCTCATCAGTCCCCAACCATCTTTCTAAAGCTTTCGATGACGGCGTATACATTTTGATGCAGGCCATCCAGATAGGGGGTTATCCCTTCCCCCTCCGGGCCATCCATCACCATAGTCAACTGCCCCACCGAGCACCCCGTTTCCCGCGCTATGGCCTTTGCTGTGGCGTCCGAGCCGTTGACCTCCGTAAAAATCACCGGGATATCATACTCCTTCACCAGCTGCGTAATCTCCACAATTTCATGGGCGCTGGCCTCGCTGCCCGCCTCCTCCTCCACAGAGGCCAGCAGAGGCAGGCCGCAAGCAGCCGCGAAATACTGGAACCCGTCGTGGAAAGTAATCAGGCCCGGCATGTCACTTCCGGCAGACAGAAAGGCTTGCGTTCGGACCGAGAGAAACTCTTCCAGTTCCTTTAACGATTGGTCCAAGGTTTTGACATTCGTTTCATACCGGGCCGCGTGGTCCGGGTCATACAAAACCAGAAAATTTCGCAGATTCCCCACCGCGGCGCGGGCGCTGCCCGGGTCCATCCAGTAGTGGGGGTCCCAGTGGCCGTGGTCGTGGCCGCCGTGCTCGTCCTCCCCATCCTCGTGGTGGTGGGACAGATTTTCCAGCAGCTCCACCCCTGTAGAGCAGTCAATCATCTGCGCGTCCGAGGTTTCCAGGGCATCCTCCAAAAACTCCTCCAGCCCCGCGCCGTTGACGGCAATCACGTCTGCCCGCTCCAGCTTTTTCATATCCTCCATGGACAGGGTGTAGTCGTGGAGACAGCTGGTGCTTCCGGTGTCCAGCCGCTCCACCGTCACGCCCTCCACCCCCTCGGTAACGGAGGAGGCAAACAGATAGATAGGGTAGGTGGTGCAGACCACCGTGAGCCGGGCCTCCTCCGCCGCCGGAGCGCAGCCCGAGACGGCAGCCAAAAGGGTCATGATCGCCATAAACAGTTTTATCTTTTTCATTCTCGGGTCCTCTCCAGCAGTTCCAGCAGCAGCCGTTCATTTTTCCTCGCGGCCTGGGACAGCCGGGTGGATTTCTCCCGCAGCCGGGCAAGCACATTGTCATAATCCGCCATAAGCCGGTCGGCCCGCCGGACGGCCTCGGGACCATCGAAGCGCTCCACGTCTCCGGCGGCAGGCAAATCCAGTTCCTCCAGGTAACTGGCCACCTTGGGGTCGTAGACCAGCCCCATAGCGGGCACGGCCATTCTGGCGGCAAAAATAAGGGTATGCAGCCGCATAGCCAGGCACAGCTTGGCCTGCCCCAGCACCCCCATCAGCTCCCGCGGAGTACAGGGGACGTCCAGCACGTGAGCGGGCTCCTCCATCAGCCCCTGGACCCGTGCGGTGGCCGACCGGTCTCGGTCGGGCTGCATCAGAAGAAAGAGCACCTCCAGGGCGTGCTTCCGGCGCAAATGGTCACACAGCCGTGCCAGCTGGGTATAGAAGTTGCCCACGTCCTGCCAGTCCCGGACAGACACCGCCACGAAGGGTCCCTGCGGAATGCCGGCGGCGGACAGCAGCTCCCGGGCCCGCTCCGTTCCGGCGGGCTCCAGGTGAAACACCGGGTCAGCGGTGACCTGAACAGGCCGGGTGACCCCCATGGCCTCCAGCTCCTTGGCAGAGGCGTGGTCCCGAAGGGTGACCAGGGCGGCCCCCTCCACCACCTTTTTTACCCGGCGGCGGTTGGCCGGCTTTTTTACCGGGCCGATGCCGTTGGCGTAGAGCATCACTGGTTTGCCCAATAAGCGGGCACAGCGGATGACGGACAGGTAGTACAGCAGCGACCGGGTGGAGGTGGTGTCCTGGAGCAGGCTCCCGCCCCCGGACAGCAGCGCGTCTCCCCGGCGCAGGGCCTGAAACACCTTCCAGATTCGGAACCGTGGAATAGCCTCCAGGCCGTACTGGCGGTGGGTCTGCTCCGGGTCGTTGGACAGCACCGTCACCGACACGTCGTCGCTGGCGGCCCGGATGGCCTGTTGAATGGACTCCAGAATGGCGTCGTCCCCGGCATTGCCGAAGCCGTAGTAGCCGCTCATTACCACCCGGTATTTCTTCCGGCGCACCTGCTCGTAGACGGATAGGCAATCCGCCGCCATTCGATGCACCGAGTAGTGGTCAAAGATTACCTGCCGTCCATAGGCCCCCAGCCGCTCCTTCTCCTCCGGAGGCAGGCGGAAGGCGGCGGTCACATCGGCCAGCAGTCGTTCTGGCCTGGACACAGGCATGCCCCGGCAGCAGAAGTTGCCCGCCCGGGCCTCGGCCAGCTTGTCGGGGCCAAAAAGGCCATGATAGCCCTCGTTCCCCGCCACGATTACCGGCTTGCCCGCCGCCATGGCCTCCAACGCCGACCGGGACACGCCCACAAAGAGCTGCCCCGCCGCCGCAATCTCGTTAATGTCGGTGCGGGGGCCGGTCATGGTCACGCAGGGCCGGCCCAGCCGGGCATTGACCTGCGCCGCCTGTGCCTTCAGCTCGTCCAGAACATTGCCGCCCCCGGCAATCAGCAGCTGGATGCCGGGAACCGCCCGGTCCAGCTCCGGGGCAATGGCAATGAGCTGCCTTGCCACCAGGGCCCGGTCCTCGTCCATGCGGCTAACGTAGGACAACACAGGCCGGTCCGGATCCAAGCCGAACTCGCTCATCACCCCCGCCCCGGTGAGGCGGGGGGAAAATTTCTCCGTGTCGATGCCGTTGATGGTGACGGTGATGTGCTCGGCGGGGGTGTTGTACTCCCGAATCAGGTAGGCCTTGATGTCCTCCGACACCGCAACCGTCCGCTCCCCCCAGTTGGTGAGGTAACGCAGGACCCCGCTGGTATCAAACACCCAATGGGCGGTGGTGACGAAGGGAATCCCCCTCTTTTTGCAGAAGCCGCCGCACAGAAAGGCGGGAATCCGGGCGTGGGCGTGGACCACGTCGGGAGCCTCGCCCACAATCACCTGGCGCAGGATTCTCCGGGCCGACGCCATATCCCGCAGACTTCGGCGGTGAAGGGGGGCCTCATAGTGGCGGATGCCCGCCGCAGTGATTTCAGACACATATACCCCGCCGTTGGAGACAATAGCCACGTCATGCCCCTCGTTTTTCAGCTCCTTGGCCAGCTCTACAATGTGGGTCTCCGCCCCGCCGATGTCCAGGCCCATGGTAGCCATTAGTATTTTCATACGGCTCTCCTTTTATTAGGGCCCGCCCCAGAGGGCGGGCCCTGGCTCACTTGATCGACGCCACGGTTCCGACGAACTGGGCCTGTTTGGTGTAGTAGGTGCGGGAAGAATTGACCCCCAGGGCGTAGACCCGGTTGAGGGTATAGTTCCTGCCGTCCACCAGGCCGGAGCCCTCCACGGTAATCAGCAGGTCCACGGTGTTCTCCGCCTCCACCAATTCGGCGGCGCCGTCGTGGAGCTCGTCGGCCAGCTTCATGCCGGGGTCGCTCTCCACCTCGATCTGAGCAATGCGGCCGATGGCCCGGCCACCGCTGGAATAGTCCAAGTCGTACAACCCGTCCCCTACCCGGAGGGCGTCGTACACATAGCTGTCCACGCCCCGGGCCCGGATTTGAAAGACAATAGACTGTTCTGTCACCGTGCTGCCGGTGTGGGTCTGAATGCTTTTAAAGTACAGGGCCGCGGCAAGCACCGCCACCACTAGAATCACCAGCACATCGATCACGCTGATCTTACCAAAAAGGCGGCCGTTTCCGTCAATCATTTTCATCCCCGCACCCCCTGTTCCACCGAGATAATAGGTCCGCTGCCCATGTAGCCCTCACCCTTGAGGAAGGCCAGCGCCCCCACCCGCAGGTTATAGCCGCCGCCCACGGTGGTGTTTTCGTCGGTGACGGTGCAGGGGGCCTCAATGGTAACTAGCACATCCTCAAAGCCTTCCAGCTCCGCCCAAACAATCCGGCGGTTGTCGTGGTCTAGCACCTGGACCAGAGCGGGGACGGCCTCGGCGGACACCACCTGGCCGATCTCGTAATTCTTGATGTTGTCCGCAATCTGGTCGCCGGGCTGGATCAGGACGCTGGTGCCTGAAGCCCAACGGCGGAAACGGACAGTGTAGCGCACGGTGTCCTGCACCGTGGGGTCGGCCTGGACGGGCGCGGCGGGCTTCAGGGCCGTCCACACCAGGAAGGCGGCAACGGCCAGAGCCAGAACCAGGACGATGCCGTCAAAGAGGTTCAGGCGCAGGCGGAATTTGGGTGTATTCTGTTCCATCATTTGGCTCCTTTCAGGATATCCAGGTAAATATTTTCCGTATTCTGGGCGAAAATCTCGCCGGTGAAGCGCTCCTCATATATTTTTTTGGCCCGGTTCCCCATGGCCTCCCGCTCCTGGGGACTGTCCATCAGCCGCTCCATGGCCCTGGCCAAGGCGGCGGCGTTTTGGCTGGGGAAGAGCAGTCCGGTGTCCCCGTCCTGCACCACCCAGGGGTTGCCCCCGTAGTCGCTGGCGATGGTGGGCAGGCCCAGGCTCATTCCCTCCAGCAGGGCCATGGAGGTGGCCTCGGTGCCGTAGGAGGCGTTGAGCTGCACATCTAGAATGTTCAGCAGCTGGGCCACATCGGACCGGAAGCCCAGGAGCCGGACCACGTCCTTCACCCCCGCCTCCTCCACGGCCCGGGCCAGGCGGCCGGCAAAGGGGCCGGTGCCCGCCACCAAAATGGTAAAGCCGGTTCTGCCCTTCTCCTTCAGCAGCCGGGCCGCCTCCACCAGGTAAAGGTGGCCCTTGTAGTCCTCCAGCCGGGCCAGAATGCCGAACAACATGTCCCCCTCCGGCAAATCCAGCTCATGCTTCAAGGCCGCCTGCACCTCTGGAGCCGTCCGGGTCACCGGAGCCACCCCGTTCATCACCACCGTAATCTTTTTGGGGGAGATCCCACCCTCCACAAGGTTGTCCCGGGTGGCTGGGCTGACGGCGATGATGCGCTTGGCGTAGCGCTCGTTGACAAGCTTGTTGACCCACCGCCCCGGCGGATATTTCAGCCTGGGTGGGACGGGAAAAGCGGAGTGCCGGCTGTACACTGCCGGAATGCCGCACTGTCTGGCGGCGATCCGCCCGGACAGACAGCCGTGGGTATGGACCAGGTCGGGTTTGATCTGGCGGAGCATCCGGTTCAGGGCCCGCACGTCCTCCCGGTGGTAGGAGCGGTCAGCAATGCCGTCGATTTCGATGGCCCGGACCCCGGCCTTCTCCACCAGGGGCTTAAGCAGGCTCCCCCTGGGCAGGGCCACCAGGGTCTCAAAGCAGCTCCGGTCGGCGTATTTCAGATAGTTCAGCACTACCCGGCCCGCGCCGCCGATGTTGGTGTCGCTGATGATGTTCAGCACCCGTATCATTCCAGCAGCCTCCCCTCGGGCAGGCGCTTGCGCCTGGCGCTCAGCGCCCCCAGGGCCAGGTAGGCCCAGAAGAGGAAAAGGACTCTGTAATTATAAAAGGAGTAATCCGTCATGGCCTGCACCAGAAAGCCGCACACCCCGCCGGTGAAGGCCACCTGGAGCACCCGGTTGGTCCAGTCCCGCTCCCGGCTGAGGGCGGCGCACATCATGCGGAAATAGACGAAGAGCAGGACCAGAAACACCCCCAGGGCGGCGATGCCCGCGTCGCAGACAATCTGCAAAAACAGGTTGTGGGAGTGGGGGGCAATGATGCCGTTGTAGCTGTAGGCGGGATAGACCATATTAAAGGCTTCCGCACCGGGGCCGATGCCGCAC
>JAAWCR010000153.1 GCA_022793355.1 Lawsonibacter sp.
CTCCGCCGCGTTCAGGGAGAGGATGGTCCCCGAGATGGGAGCAATTACGTTGCCCTGGCTGTCCACGTTTTCCAGCACAGCGGAGAGCTGCTCCAGGTTGGATTTGTAGCTCTGCATGCCGGCCTCCAGCTGGGCCAGGGTGGAGGCCTTTTGGGCCTGGGCGGTCTGGAGGGACAGCCTTGCTTGGTCAATCTCCATTTGGGAGGCGGCCCCAATCTCAAACAAGGCCTGTAAATCATTGAGGTTTTTTTCCGCCAGGGCAATCTGTTCGTCAAAGATGGCCGCCTGGTCCTGATAGCTCTGGGCAGCGGAGCTATAACTGATGCTGGCCGCGCTGTAGGAGGACAGAGTGCTGGCGATGTCCAGGGTACACAGGGCCTGACCGGCAGAAACCGTGTCGCCCACCTCCACATAGAGGGTGGTGCACTGGGCCTGGGCCGACACAAAGACGGACTCCTGCCCGTCGGTGACAACCCGGCCGGACACCTTGTTTTCCGTGGAGATGGTGTCCACCTTCACCTCCTGAACCTGTACGGCCACCCCTGCGGCCACGGGCTCGCTCTGGCTGCCGCTCCCGCTCCCGGCTCCGCCGGATTGACAGGCAGCCAGGCTGAGGGCCAGGGCGGCGGCCAGGGCGAGGGAACAAATCTTTTTTTTCATGGAACGGTCTCCTTTAATTCAAAATTCCGTGGTCCACGGCCCAGCGATAAGTATTGTAGGCGGAGAACAGGTCGTTTTCCGCCCCGGTTACGGTTTCCTGCGCCGCAATCAGGTCCTCTTCGGCTTCCAGAAGGGCGTTGGCGGAGATAGAGCCCTGTTGGTGCTTCAGCCTGGCGGCAGCGCAGCGGTCCTGCTCCACCTCCAGGGAGGTGCGGGAGGCGGCGAGTACCTGCTGGTAGTCCTGGACCTTGAGGTACAGGTTGCGCAAGCCAAGCTCGAAGTTCTGCATGGTATTCTCATAGGTATATTTGGCGGACAGCCAGCTGTGCCGGGCCCGCTTGAAGCTCTCCTCCTTCATCCGGTACTCCATGGCGGCGTCGCCCCCCATGTTGTTGTACTTCTTCCGCTCCTCCTTCATGGTTTCGGTGGCTTCATACAGATCCCAGCTGGCTTCCTTGGCCCGCTCCAGGTCCTGTTCCAGGTCCATGGCCTCCAGCTCCTCCGGGCTTACCGAGGGCAGGGCGCCCAGGGAGATGTCCCCGGTGATCTCCGCCCCAATGAGCAGCTCCAACTGGCCCTTGTAGGTGTTCAGGTTCATACGCAGGGTGGTCAGGCCGCTGTTCAGCGAAACCCGGCCCGCCTGGGCCTCCTTCAGGTTCAGGGCGGAGATCTGCCCCAGCTCATAGCGCAGCTGCAATTCCTCCAGCTTGCGGTCCATGGCAGTCAGCTGCCGCTCCAGCCCCTGTTCCTGATTCTCCATGGCGGCCAGGGCGATATAGGTGGCCTCCCCCGCCATAACGATTTGATTTTGCAGATTTTGGAGCTGACGGACGGTGTCGGCGTTGTCCTCCTGCATGTCGCCGTCCTTGATGGCGTCAAACTGCTCCCGCACAGCGCCGTAGGCCTGGTCCATCCGCTCATAGGCCAGGGTGCCGCTCTGACCGAACTGCACCATCATCCACTGGGCCTGCGCCATCTGGTTGAGCTGGAGGCGCAGATCCTCTTTCAGCTTATCATAGTTGATCTCCTCCAGAATATCGACGCTCTCCTGGAGGGACAGCACCTGTAAATTGCCCTTCCGCATCCGCCGGTCCAGGTTCTGAAAGGTAACGGTCCCTTCCGGGTCTGGTATGTACGCTTCGGGGGTGGGCCCGTCTCCGGTCTGAGCGGCGGAGTTGTCCGGCGGGAGGGGCTCCTCCGCCGCCAGGGCGGTGGTACAGGGCAGGCACAGGGTCAGGGCCACCGCCAGCAGCAGGGCCAGGGTTCGATGTTTCATGTGTTTTCCTCCTTGTAGCTGTCTGAGGCCCCGCCGCAGCGAAGCAAATCCATACGTAACCGGATCAGCTCCCGCACCCGGTCGGACGGGATGCGGCAATGCAGCGTCTCCACAATGGCGAAGGCCAGTACCGCGCAGGCCAGATGAAACACCTGGTCGGCATACTCCCGCTCGTTCCGCCGCAGCCTGGAGGGGTCCACCACCTCCCAGAGCGGGTCGGGCAGAAAATACTGCTGTTCCCCTATAAAGCCTTGGGGCGATCCAATCAGGCTTTGCAGATCAAGGCCTTTATTCAGCGTTATCAGCTGGATAAACAGGGTCAACATGGGGTCCGTGTGCCCCTGCCGGCCGATAAACCGGTCGTAGGCCATCAGCGGCAGGGCGAACAGGTCCCCCTTTGCTTCCACAAGGATGTCCCGCAGCTGTGTGATGAAATACTGCCGCATATCCTCCAGTAAGTAGCGGATCGGGTCCTCCTTGTCCTCAAAGTATTGATAAAAGCTGCCCCTGGGAATGCGGGCAGCGGCAATGATCCGGTTGATGGACACATCGGTAAAGCGCACCCGGGTCAGTTCCCCCCAGCAGGCCTCGATGAGTCGCGTCCGCTTCTCCTCGGGCAGGCGAAAAAATGTTGCGGTGGGCACAGTCTCCCTCCTTTATCCCTCTATGACAGATTGTCACAATATGACAGGCTGTCACAAATTATACGCAGAGCCGGCTCCGCTGTCAAGGTAAGAACTGTGAAGCTTCTGTTAATATTGGGGACCTGCCTTCCAGATAGACCCCCCGCCGCCGGGCTTCACCTGGCAACGGGGGATTCCGTTTCCGGTCATATTGCAAAGCCGCCCGTCTCCGGCACAGGAGACGGGCGGCGGAATTGGAACATTAGCGGTCGTATTCCTCAAATTCTTTTACCACATGGGCCTCGGGGGCGGGGGTAATCAGGGAGACCACCACAATGGCGGCCAGGCCCACCAGGAAGGCGGGGAGCAGCTCGTAAATATCCAGCGCGCCGCCCATAGGCCGGACCAGGAACTTCCAGATGAAGATCATGGCTCCCCCGGCCACCAGACCGGCCATGATACCCTGGCGGTTGCTTCGCTTCCAGAACAGGGCGCACAGCATGGCGGGGCCGAAGGTGGCGCCGAAACCCGCCCAGGCAAAGGAGACAATCTGGAACACGTTGCTGTTAGGGTCCCGGGCCAGGAACAGGGCGATGATGGCAATCACTACCACAGTGAGCCGGGCAATGATCATGTTCTGCTTCTGGGTCAGCCGGATGCCCATCACGTTCTGTACCAGATTCTCCGAGAAGGCGGAGGAGGCGGCCAGCAGCTGGCTGTCGGCGGTGGACATGGTGGCAGCCAAGATTCCGGCCAGGATGCAGCCAGCCACAACGGCGGGGACAATACCGAAGCTGGACAACAGGTCGGACAGCTTGACAATCACCGTCTCAGTGGCGCTGCCCTCCAGGTAGGGGATACGACCTGCGGCGGAGACGGCATGGCCCACGATGCCGATAAACACCGCCACTCCCATGGAGATTACCACCCACACGGCGGCAATGCGGCGGGACAGCTTCAGCTCGTTCTCGTCCCGAATGGCCATAAAGCGGACCAGAATGTGGGGCATACCGAAGTAGCCCAGCCCCCAGGCCATCATGGAGACAATTTGAATAATCCCATAGGGGCCGGCGGAGTTGGTGTCCGCGTGATAAGTCTGGTTAAAGCTGAGGAAGCCGGGCAGGGTGCGGGCGTGGGAAAGCACAGCGTCCATGCCGCCGGCCTGGATAATGCCGAAGACTACGATAATAGCCAGGGCGATGGTCATAATGATGGACTGAATCAGGTCCATGGTGGCCACAGCGGAAAAGCCGCCAATCGAGGTATAGCTGATGATAACGATCGCGCCTATCACCCCAGCTGCCATGTAGTCCCAGCCGAAGAGGCTGTTGAACAGCTTGCCAATGGCGGCCAGCCCGGAGGCTACGTAGGGCACAAAGAAAATCAGGATAATCAGAGCGGAGATGCACATGATAACCGGCCTTTTTTCGCCGTAGCGCTTGGAGATGAAGCTGGGGATAGTGATAGCGTCCAGCTTGACACTGTAGCGGCGCAGCCGCTTGGCCACCAGCAGGAAGTTGAGGTAAGTGCCTGCGGCCAGGCCGATGGCGGTCCAGCTGGCGTCGGCCACACCGGAGAGATAGGCCAGGCCGGGGATGCCCATAAGCAGATAGCTGCTCATGTCGGAGGCCTCAGCGCTCATGGCGGTGACCAGGGGACCCATCCCCCGGCCGCCCAGGTAGAAGCCCTCGGAGCTCTTCTTGGACCGGCGGCCAATCATCACGCCGGTGAAAATGACGAAGCAGAGATACAGGATAATGGTGCCCATAATACAGGCCTGCGTGGTAGTCATACAATTCCTCCCAAAAGTCCCTGGAGGCGCACACATCGCCTCCAAAGGCAGATTATTGGTATCATACCAGAAACAAAGAAAGAACGCAATATAGAATAAACTCCGTACTATAAAAGTAGAAATAGTTAATTTCTCTTGAAATTTCAAGAAAAAATAGCTATACATTTCATATAATTAAATTTTGTACGTTTTGACAAAGTTTTGCGTTTTCCAGCTCCCAAAGGAGGAGGCAGAGAGGGATCAGGCCCGGAACCCCTGCAAAAACATGGGCATCATGGTCTTTCCATATTGAAACAAGGAGTAGTCCCCTCCGGACAGACACCAGTCGTAAATCAGGGCTCGCTCGCACAGCGCATAGACCCGCACCAGCTCATTGGCGGTAATGTCGCCGCGCAGCTCCCCCCGCGTCTGGCCCTGGAGGACAATCTGCCGCAGCAGGCGGTAATAGGTGCGGTTGTGGTCCAGCAGGGACTTGTCCCCCCGGGTGATGAGCTGGGAGGAGTACAGCCGGGCCGCCAGATCCAGAGAGATGGAGTTTTCCAGCATGGTGAACAGCTCCCGGTTCAGGTACATCAGCTGTTCAAACCGGTCCATCTCCGGGTCCATGGTCTCGGAAAGTTCCTCATACTTTCGGTCAAAGACGTCGGCCAGGGTGGACAGCAGATCGTCCTTGCCCTGAAAGTAGTGGTAGAAGGACCCCCGGGAGGTGCCCGACTCCTCAATAATCTCCTCCACGGTGGTGTCGTCATAGCCCTGCCGGTAAAACAGCTTCCAGGCCGCGTCGATGATCCTCCCCCGGGTGTTCCGGGTGCTTTTTTTCGCCATTATGCCCCTCCCTGTCCCTCCGCAACCGTCAGTTGCGGGAATTTCCAAGCGGACTTGATTGATTTTTTCCCTGCTTTCTCTATAATAGAGGAAAATCAAAAGGAGGTCAAGACATGACATTGGCGGAAAAAATACTCGCTCTGCGCACGGAGCGGGGCATGTCTCAGGATGACCTGGCGGAGAAGCTGGGGGTCTCCCGGCAGAGTGTAAGCAAGTGGGAGACGGCCCAGTCCACCCCCGACCTGGACAAGATCATCCGGCTGGCCGACCTGTTCGGCGTGAGTGTGGACCAGCTGGTGCGGGACGGGGAGCGCCCCCAGCCCCCGGAGCCGCCCCCGCCCCAGACGGTCTATGTGGAGCGGGAGCGGAAAGAGGAGCTGTCCCCCATTCAGAAGCTTGGCATTGTGATGGAGGTCTCCGGCGCGGCTCTGGCTGTCATCGGACTGATGGGAGCGCCTCTATTGATTTTTGCGGCAGTGGCCCTGGTCATCCTGGGTCTGCCCCTGCTGCTGGCGAAAAAACACCCCTGGCTCATTGCTGGTTGGCTGGCCGTGGCGCTGAGCTGTCTGGTTCTGAACCCCTATACCAGCGTATCTCCCTGGGGGCTGATTGGCGGACTGCGTTATCTGCGTTATTTGATCGTGAATCCGGAGATGAGATACCTCACCTATTATGCTGCCGCCGCCGTGGGGATTGTTCGGGGCCTGCTGGTCCTGGGGCTGCTTGTGTTCACCGGCCGGACCTGCGGCAGAGCCTGGAAAAAGAAACGATTTCCGGAGGAAACGTAAAGCTCCTGTCCCGCCGCAGCGGAAAGGCCTCGTTTAAACGGAGGCCTTTTCGCGCTTTTTTGCGCGTTTTCCGGTTTACAACCGCCCTATCCTGTGTTAAAATGGAACGACTTGAAAAAAGGAGCGTTCTAAACCGTGGCTTACAACTTTTTCCCCATGATCTCCCGGATGCGCTATATCAACCGCTGGGGCCTGATGCGCAACACCCAGCCGGAAAACATTCAGGAGCACTCCCATCAGGTGGCCGTGCTGGCCCACGCCCTGGCGGTCCTTGAAAACCGGTATTTTAGCGGGCAGGTGGACCCCGGCGCTGTTGCGGTGGCCGCCCTGTACCACGACGCCAGCGAGATTCTCACCGGCGACATGCCCACCCCCATCAAGTACGACAACCCGGACATTCAGAGCGCCTACAAGGATGTGGAGGCGGTGGCCGAGCGCAAGCTGCTGTCCATGCTCCCCCCCGACCTGCGCCCCGACTTTGAGGACGCCGTCACTATCCCGGACCCCGAGGTCCGCGCCATTGTCAAGGCGGCGGACAAGCTGTCCGCCTACCTCAAATGCGTGGAGGAGCTGAAAGCGGGCAACACCGAGTTCAAAAAGGCCAAAGAGCAGACCTACGCCGCCCTGTGCAAAAACCCAAGCCCCGCTCTGAATTACTTCTTAGAGCATTTCTTGGATGGGTTTGAATTGACCCTGGATGAACTGAATTGAACGTAGGGGCCGCCGCCCTCGGCGGCCCAGGTCCTGAATCAAAAGGTGTCCGTAAGAACGTGTCATGACGCGTCCTTACACAACAGAAAGGAATTTTGCCATGAAAGCCATTGTCACCGTCATCGGCAAGGACCGGGTGGGGATCACCGCCGCCGTGTGCTCCCTGCTGGCCCGGCACAACATCAACATTCTGGATATTACCCAGACCGTCCTGCAGGAGTTTTTCACCATGGTTATGCTGGTGGACACCGCCGCCTGCGAACAGTCCATCGGCGATATGGCCGACATTCTGGAACAGGCCGGCAAGGAACAGGAGCTGTCCATCCGTATCCAGCGGGAGGATATTTTCAACGCCATGCACCGGATTTAAAGCCCGTTGACACAATATTTGCCATAGGATTGCCGGGCGGATGATATCCGCCCCTACAGATTTGCCATAGGAGGCTTCTTCCCATGCTCAACCAACACGAAATCATGCAGACCATCCAGATGATTGACCAGCAGCATCTGGACGTTCGTACCATCACCATGGGCATCTCCCTGCTGTCCTGTGCCCACAGCAGCGTGAAAACCGCCTGTGACAAGGTCTATGACAAAATTACATGCTATGCCGAAAAGCTGGTAGCCACCGGGGAGGCCATTGAGAAGGAGTTTGGCATCCCCATCGTCAACAAGCGCATCTCCGTCACCCCCATCGCCCTGGTGGCTGCGGCGGCGGAGACGGACAGTTATGTCCCCTTTGCCCAGGCCCTGGACCGGGCAGCAAAAACAACCGGCGTCAACTTCATCGGCGGCTTCTCCGCCCTGGTGCAAAAGGGCATGACCGAGGCCGACCGCATCCTGATCCGCTCCATCCCAGAGGCCCTGGCCGTCACCGATATTGTCTGCTCCTCGGTGAATGTGGGCTCCACCAAGGCGGGCATCGACATGGACGCTGTGGCCCTTATGGGCCGGACCATCAAGGAGCTGGCGGAGCGGACCGCAGACCGGGGCGGCTTTGGCTGCGCCAAGCTGGTGGTGTTCTGCAATGCAGTGGAGGACAATCCCTTCATGGCAGGGGCCTTTCACGGGGTAGGCGAACCGGAACGGGTGATTAACGTAGGAGTTTCCGGCCCCGGGGTGGTGTATCACGCTCTTCAGGATGTAAAGGGTCAGCCTTTCGATGTGGTGGCGGAGACGGTGAAAAAGACCGCCTTCCGCATCACCCGCATGGGCCAGCTGGTGGCCCAGGAGGCCAGCCGGCGGCTGGACACCCCCTTCGGCATTGTGGACCTGTCCCTGGCCCCCACCCCCGCCATTGGCGACAGCGTGGCCCGGATTCTGGAGGAGATGGGTCTGGAGGTGTGCGGCACCCACGGCACCACCGCCGCCCTGGCCCTGCTCAACGACGCGGTGAAAAAGGGAGGCGTGATGGCCTCCTCCCATGTGGGCGGGCTGTCCGGCGCCTTTATCCCTGTCAGCGAGGATGAGGGCATGATCGCCGCCGCCGGGTCCGGGGCCCTCACCCTGGACAAGCTGGAGGCCATGACCTGCGTGTGCTCGGTGGGCCTGGACATGATTGCCGTCCCCGGCGACACCCCCGCCGAGACCATCTCCGCCATCATCGCCGACGAGGCCGCTATCGGCATGGTCAACTCCAAAACCACCGCGGTGCGCATCATCCCCGCCCCCGGCTGCACTGTGGGGGACACCGTGGAATTCGGCGGACTGCTGGGCTCCGCCCCGGTCCAGCCCGTCCACCCCTTCTCCGCCCAGACGTTTATTGCCCGTGGGGGACGCATCCCCGCCCCCATGCAAAGCTTGAAAAATTGATGAAAAAGGCCCGCTCCAAGTTGGAGCGGGCTTGGATTTTTAAAATTAATAGGCCACGCCCCACAGAATGGAGTGCTTGGCGGGTTTCCCGCAGCAGACGCAGGTATCGGCTACGTGCTCCTGCTCCAGGGGCATACACCGGGAGGTGACCCCGGCCTTCTCCTTCATAGCCAGCTCGCAGTCCAGTCCGCCGCACCACATGGTCTTGGCGAAGCCGCCTTCGGCCTCCATGAACGCCTTGACCTCCTCCAGGGTCATACACACCCGGGTGTGGTCCTCCAGATTCTTTCTGGCCCGGTCGTACAAGCCCTGATGGACGGAATCCAGCAGCGCCTTCACCGTGTCCTCCAGGTCGGCCAGGGGGACAAATACCTTCTCCCCGGAGTCCCGGCGGCAGACGCAACACTGGTCTTGCTCCATATCCTTGGGGCCGATTTCCACCCGCAGGGGAACCCCCTTCATCTCGTACTCGGCCGCCTTCCAGCCCATGGACTGGTCGGAGCTGTCCATCCTGGCCCGGATACCGGCCTTTTGTAACCGGGCGAGCAGGGCGGACGCGGCGGGCAGAACCCCCTCCTTGTGCTGGGCCACAGGGATAACCATGGCCTGGATGGGGGCGATGCGGGGGGGGAGGACCAGTCCGCTGTTGTCGCCGTGGGTCATGATGATGCCGCCAATCATCCGGGTGGACACCCCCCAGCTGGTTTGGTGGGGGTGGTGAAGCTGATTGTCCTTGCCGGTGAAGGTGATGTCGAAGGCCCTGGCGAAGCCGTCGCCGAAATAGTGGCTGGTGCCGGCCTGGAGCGCCTTTTTGTCGTGCATCATGCACTCCACGGTGTAGGTCTCCTCGGCGCCGTTAAACTTTTCCTTGTCGGTTTTCCGGCCCCTGACCACCGGCATGGCCAGCACATTCTCCAAAAAGTCAGCGTAAACGTTAAGCATACGCATGGTCTCCTCCCGGGCCTCCTCCGGGGTGGCGTGCATGGTGTGGCCCTCCTGCCAAAGAAATTCCCGGTGGCGCAGGAAGGGGCGGCTGGTCTTTTCCCACCGGAGGACGGAGCACCACTGGTTGTACAGTTTGGGTAGATCCCGGTGGGAGTGAATCACGTTTTTGTAGTGCTCGCAGAACAGGGTCTCAGAGGTGGGCCGGATACAGTATTTCTCCTCCAGCTTCTCGCTGCCCCCCAGGGTGACCCAGGCGCACTCGGGGGCGAAGCCCTCTACGTGGTCCTTCTCCTTCTGGAGCAGACTCTCGGGGATGAGCATGGGCAGATACACATTCTCGTGGCCCGTCTCCTTGAATTTCTGATCCAGCTCGCGTTGAATGTTTTCCCAGATAGCGTAGCCGTAGGGGCGGTAGATGAACATGCCCTTGATGGAGGAGTAGTCAATCAGCTCCGCCTTTTTGCACACATCGGTGTACCACTGGGCAAAATCCACCTCCATGTCGGTGATTTGCTCCACCTGTTTCTTGTTGTCTTTGGCCATATCGTCTCAGTCCTTTATGTTAAAATAGCGTATTTATGCAAGCCCCTTTATTCTATAAACTATCCGGGAGAAAGTCAAGAGAAAACAGCGCGTTCCCGCCGGGAAAGGGGCGGGAACGCGTATCTATTTATTCAGCGTAGTCTCCGTAGTAGTCCACCATGACCTCGTCCACCTTCTGCATGCCGGCCTCCACTAAGGAATAGTAGCCGTCCTCGTCCGGCTTGAGCTGAAGCATGAGAATCTGGTCCTTGCCGTACTCCACATCATCCAGCCGCTCCTCCAGCAGATCCAGCATCATGGGCCCGTAAACCGCGTCCACTGCGGCAATCTCCTCCTCGGTCTCCGCCTCCAGATAGCCGGCCTGCTCCAGGGCCTCAAAGAAGTCCTCGTCCGACACAATGCTGGACAGATTCAGGGGGGAGACGGTCACTTCCACCACAAAGTCCCCGTCCTTGGTCTTGCTGCCCGTTCCCACGGTGTACTTGGACTTGGCGTAGATCTTCTCCATCACATCCTCCGCCTGGGCTACAATCTCATCGGTGGGGTATTCAATCTCCAGGAAGCTCAGAAAATAATACTCGGTCTCGTCGGCCACGTTGCTCTCGTGCATCTCTTTGGCCTCGGCCTCGGTCATGCCCTCGGTCAGGTCAATGTACTCCTTGTTGTAGATTCCCAGATAGGCCGCGTCCAGATGGCCCTTGATATAGGTCTCCGCGTCCTTCTCCGTCAGCCCGCCGCCGCAGGCGGCCAGCACAGCCATGAGGCACAGCGACAGCGCCGCCGCTAAGCCCCGTTTCCACTTGCCCATGTTCAACACTCCTCTATTTCTGTTTGGCCCGGCGCGCAGCTCCGGACCGCTACCGCTATTTTAGGCCACTTTTTCCAGAAAGTCAACCTTGCCGTTTTGAAATTCCTGTGCTATACTGCTGTCATGACAGAAAGGGGGAGCGCCGTTGGACGCCCAGGCACGCAGAGAGATTATCGCCAAACGCCTTGCGGACAGCGGGGAACCAGTCAGCGCCGCCGTCCTGGCCCGGGAGCTGTCGGTGAGCCGGCAGATTATTGTGGGGGATGTCGCCCTGCTACGGGCGGGGGGACTGGATATCACCGCCACCCCGAGGGGTTATCTGCTGCCCCGGCCCCCGGCCGGAATCAGCTGTACCTTCGCCTGCCGCCACCGGGCGGACCAGATGACGGAGGAGCTCAACGCCATGGTGGACCAGGGGTGTACGGTGCTGGACGTCATTGTGGAGCACCCCATCTACGGCCAGCTGACCGGTCCGCTGCGCCTGTCCAATCGCTACGAGGTGGCCCAGTTTGTGGCCCGCTGCAAGGAGGAGGAGGCCGCGCCTTTGTCGCAGCTCACGGAGGGCGTGCATCTGCACACCCTCCTCTGCCCCGACCAGAACGCCGCCGGCCGGGTGCGGGAGGTACTGAAGCAGCTGGGGTTCCTCTTTTAACGGATACCGTGGCCGCTGATCAAGGGCGCACAGGCGATTTTTCTAAGGACAGCTTTTCGGTCTCCAGGCGCCGCCTGGCGTGGAGGCAGTCCAGCATAAGGAACAGATTAGGACGCTTGGCGGATTGTATGATTCTTCTGGCCTGGGCCAGCTCCACCAGGTCAGACGGGTGTGTTCCGGGACGGTCAAATAGGCCAGCGAGAAAATATGATTTATAACAAAAGCCCTTTCCTTCATAAATAGAAAAGAACGCCGCACGCGTGCGGCGTTCTAGTATTATTTCTGTGCCGCGATCTCGTTAAGCCTATCGGCAATCGCGCCGTAGCCGGAGAAGAAGCTGCACAGAAGGGGCGTCTTTACGTCCTTCAAGTCGGGCAGCAGGGCGCGCATGGACACCTGAGCCATGACGATGGCATCGTAGCCCTGCTTGTCTAATTCCCGGATGCTCTCCATCAGGATGCGGTTGTGTTCCTCGGGGTGACCGGCCTGAAGGGCATCCCAGGCGGGGTTCTGGAGGAACTGGGTGCACTGCATCTGCTTTCCCTGCTCCGCGCCCACCTTCTCAATGAGACGCTGGCTGGGGCCCAGAGTGGTCTCCAAGGTAGCAATGAGGGCGATTTTGGTGCCCAGAGACACTGCCTCCTGAGCCATGGGCAGATCGATTTTCATGACAGGAACGTTGACTTCTTTTTCATAGATGTCCGCCACCTCGCCCACGGTGGAGCAGGAGTTGACGATAAGGTCCGCGCCGGAGATTTCCGCCGCCTTGGCATAGAGGGTCATCCGGTCAATCACCGCCTGAGTGGGGCCTCCGTTGGCCCGGACGTCGCTGAGCAGGGTGCTGTCGGTGATGAACTCTACCCGGACGCCGGGGACCTTTTCCTTCAAAAATGCTACGGTGTCTTCACGCTTGGCGAAGCTGGTTTGAAGAATACATACATGAGGCATAATAATCCTTCCTTTCTTTATGTCTGATTTGCAGCCCGCTTTAAAAAGCGGCAGGCATATGCGGCTTCCTCCGGGAAACTCTCCCGGCTGCGGGGGAATCCCTCCATACTGATGCCGCCCATATAGCCAATGCGTTTCAGCGCGTGGAAATAAACCGGATGATACGCATCCTCCGCCCAATCTTTCTGGAAAGCCGCGGCCCTCCAGCCTGGCAAAATGGGAGTAAAAACTCCTCTCTCTTCCTTATCAGTTCAAAACTCATTTGCGAGCAATCAGTGCTTTCACCTTGGCAATGATGGACTCAGTGTCCATGCCGTGGTCCCGGTAAAGCAGCTCCGGGTCACCGGACTCGCCAAACTTGTCCTGAATGCCCACGATCTCCATGGGGATGGGGCAATTCTGAACCACTACCTCAGACACCGCGCTGCCCAGACCGCCGAAAATGGTGTGATCCTCAATGGTCATAATCGCGCCGGTCTCCTTGGCGGCCTTGAGGACGGCCTCGTTGTCCAGGGGCTTGAGGGTGGTCATATCCAGCACCCGGACGTTGATGCCCTGTTCCTTCAGGGCGGCGGCGGCGTCTACCGCCTTCTTCAGCAGAATGCCGGAGACAATCATGGTCATGTCGGAGCCGTTGTCCACCACGGTGTTGGCCTTGCCCCACTCAAACTTGTAGGTGTTGGGGTCGTAGAGGTCGGCCACCGGGTTGCGGTGCAGGCGGACGTACAGGGGACCCTTGAAGTCCACCGCGGCGTGAGCCAGGGCCTTGGCGGCCACAGCGTCGGCGGGCTGCACCACCGTCATGTTGGGGAAGGAGCGCATAATGGCCACGTCCTCAATGGCGGCGTGGGTGGCGCCGTCGCCGCCTACCTGGAGGCCGGCGTGGGTGCCGATGATGGTGACGTTCAGATTGGGATAGCACACGAAGGTGCGTACCTGCTCGCAGGCCCGCATGGAGGCGAACACCGCGAAGGTGGCCAGAAATACCTTGTTGCCGCAGGCGGCCAGGCCGGCGGAGGCGCCCACCAGGTTCTGCTCGGCAATGCCGAAGGAGAACTCACGGGTGGGGAACAGCTTGCCGAACTTCTCCAGGCCGCAGGTCTTGGTGTCGGCGTTGCACACCACAAAATTCTCGTTGGTTTTGGCGATTTCAATCAATTCCTGGCCAAAGGCCATTCTCGTTGCCAGCGTTCCCATTATACCACACCGCCTTCCTGAATTTCACTGATTGCTTTTACAAGCTCCTCGTCGCTGGGGGCCGCGCCATGCCATTTGCTCTCGTCCTCCATGAAAGAGACGCCCTTGCCCTTCACGGTGCGCATGAGAATCGCCGTGGGGTGACGCATGGTCTTGGCGGTATGCAGGGCGGTGAGCACGTCGGTCATGTTGTGGCCGTTGACCTCCACTACCTTCCAGCCGAAGGAGCGCCACTTATCGGCGATGGGCTCCACCGTCATGATCTCGTTGGTCCAGCCGTTGATCTGCACGCCGTTGCAGTCTACGATAGCCACCAAGTTCTTCAGGTCGTGGTGGTTTGCGGCCATGGCGGCCTCCCAAACCATGCCCTCCTGAATCTCGCCGTCGCCCAGCATCACATAGGTCATGTAGTCCTGGTGGTGGAGCTTGCCCGACAGGGCCATGCCCACGCCCACCGACAGGCCGTTGCCCAGAGAGCCGGCGGACATGTCCACGCCAGGGACCTTGTTCATGTCCGGATGGCCCTGAAGGATGGAGTGATACTGGCGCAGGGTGTTGAGGATGGCCGGGTCAAAGTACCCCCGGCGGGCCAGAGCGGCGTACATCACCGGGCAGGAGTGGCCCTTGGAGAGGATAAACCGGTCCCGGTCGGGCCACTGGGGATTTTCAGGGTCGATGTTCATCACGTGGAAGTACAGGGCGGTTACCATCTCCACTGCGGACAGGGAGCCGCCAGGATGGCCTGCCTTGGCGGCGTGAATCATGGAGACGATGTCCTGCCGGATCTGGACGGCCTGCTGCTCCAGCCGTTCCACATCCTTTTGGGTGAAATAGAAGGAGGTCATACAATTCATTCCTTTCATTTATGTGTTGGGCTTTTCGTCGGGCAAATGTTTTTTTCGGGCTTCCCAGCCGCCAAAGGCCGTGTCCAGGGCGCAGTTGACACACCGCTCCTGGGCGGGATGGGCGACGCCGCAGACGGGACAGGTCACCATGTCGCTCTCCGCCTCAAACAGCTCCACCCGTCTGCATGACGGACACCGATAGATGTCCGCGTGGAGCCGCTTCATCTGAAAAGCGCTGCCCAGCGGATAGGATTTTACCGCCAGCTCCAGTTCCAGGCCGCAGGTGGAACAAGTTTTTTTCTCCGCACCGGTACTCATATCCAACATCCTTTCTGTTCTTGATGATGGCACTACTATAAATCCAAATCCCTCTGGTGTCCAATTCTTCTTTGGAACAGCCGTTATCACAAAAAATGATAAAAGCTCGGAAAAAGGCTTGACAGCCAGGGAAATTTGAGGATAGTATAGGGCTATGCTCAATATTCTGCACAAAGACCGGCAACTTTTTTGGGGAGTTTGACAAGTGAGGGGGAGGGGCTCTATGGAGCTTTACACCATGCGCTATGTGCTGGCGGTGGCGGAGCACGAGAATTTTTCCCTGGCGGCGCAGGCCTGCCATGTGGGCCAGCCGGCCCTGTCCCAGCAGGTGGCCCGGCTGGAAAAGGAGCTGGGGGTGGCCCTGTTCAGCCGGAACTCCCGGGGAGCGGCGCTGACGGAGGCGGGGCGGGAATTTGTGCGGCGGGCCGGGGAGATCGTCCAGCGGGCCGACGCGCTGCAGGCCGAAATGTCGCTGTACGCCGGGGTGCGCAAAGGCACGCTGAACCTGGGCATTATCACCAGCCTGCAGTGCATCGACTTCGGCGGGCTGCTGTCCGCCTTCTGCGGCAGCTACCCGGACGTCTCGGTGAATATCGTGCAGGACGGCACCCACCGCCTGCTGGAGCTGCTGGTAGACCGGAAAATCGACGCCGCCTTTTTAAACCGCCCCATGTCCGGCGTCCCCGCCGGGCTGGAATTCGTCAAGCTGGGAGAGGATGTGTACTCCCTGGCAGTGCCCACCCTTCACCCGCTGGCGGGACGGGAGCGGGTCAGCCTCAAGGAGCTGAGCGGAGAGCACTTCATCTTTCATCAAACCGGGCAGGTGGCCTCGGAGCTGTGCCTGGCCGCCTGTCGGGAGGCCGGGTTTGAGCCCAACATCGTCTGCCGGTCGGCCAGTCCCACCACTGGGCTATATATGGTTCAGGGTGGGCTGGGCGTGGCCCTTCTGCCCTCGGAGGAGTTCGGCATCCGGCCGCTGAGGGGTGTTGCTGAGCTGAAGCTGACGGAAAAAATTACTAAGGAGGTGGGGATCGCCTGGAGAAAGGACGTCGCCTCCCCCTTGGTGGACGCCGCCGCGCGGTTTGCCCAGGAGTGGGTGAAATAACAAAAATGGGCGCGTCTTGCACCCGGTTTCCGGCCCCGGCGGAGCCGGGGCTATTAAAATGGGCGCAATGCGCCCCCATTTCCAATAAATGTATGAAAACGTCCCACTCCGGGGCGTTTTCTCTGTATATACGGAATCTATATTTAAGGAGGAACCAGCATGTCAGCCAATCAAACACCCAACTACAAGCTCTGCCAGTGGGAGGAGTCGGACAAGGTGCTGCGCACCGAATTCAACGCGGACAACGCCAAAATTGATGCGGGCATCAAGGCGGTGGACCGGCGGGTGGACAGCTTATCGTCCACAGTATCGGGCAAAGCGTCCACATCGGCGCTGAACAGCCTGAAAACTGCGGTAGACGCACTGTCGCAGACCGTGGGTCAGCACACGTCCGCCCTGACCAAGGCGGGGACCTGCGTATTCTACACCACGTCTTACACCGGAAACGGCAAATATGGTTCGGCCAACCCCACAACGCTTACCTTTCCCCACAAGCCGATGGTGGTGCTTGTGGGAAAATACAACAGCATCATGATTCTGTTTCGCGGCCTGACCTCCGCAAAGCAGAGCGGCATCGAGCACCCGGACGCCGCCTGTTCCGTCACCTGGAATGCCAAATCGGTGCAGTGGTTCGGCGGATATGCCGACGCGCAGATGAACTCCGGCGGAACATATTACGTTATCGCCCTGCTCTCCTTGGAATAAGTGTAAAAGGACCCCGGACCCTTGCGGGTCCGGGGATTTGCTTTGGGTTGGGTTTTACGTGAGGTTAGGGGGCCTCTTCCACGTCCTTGTCATGAATGAGGAAGGTGACCTTCTCGCCAGCGGCAAGAGTGATCTTGCCCTCGGCCTCCTTCTGGTTAGCCGTCTCAGAGTCATAGACAACCAGATTCTTCTTCTCGTTGCTCACGTCAGCCAGTTTGGTGGTCTCCGCGTTGGTGCCGAGCTTGTAGGCAATGTACTTGCCGTCATTAGCCTCGGTGGCCTTCAGGCTAGTGGTGGCCAGGTTCAGCTCAGCGCCAACAGGCAGGTACAGGGTAGCAGCCGCATTCACACCGTCCTTGTCAAAGGAAACCGCATTATCGCCCTCTCCAACAGAGAACTTCAGATTGAAAGTAGCAGCCAGACCGGTAGCGTTGGTTCCGGCAACCTCAACAGCGGGCACCAGATAGATGACGCCATCCTTCTTGGCATCAGCAACATTGTTCACAATGCCACCAATCACCATCTTGGTAGTGTCCATACCCTCAAATCCAATGTTGACCTTCGCTGTGTAAGCAGTTCCAGCCTGAACATAAGTTCCGGTCTTGAGAGCATCAATAGCATCAATGGTAATAGAGGTTCCGTCGGTAGCCATCATGCCGGTAGCAGTCGTACCAACAACAACAACCTTCAGGCCGCTTTCCATCTTCAGGGTAATCACGCCCTCCTGGGCGTTTGCCAGAGAAACGGTGTAAGA
>JAAWCR010000154.1 GCA_022793355.1 Lawsonibacter sp.
CATTTTATTCATGCTGTCACCTCGTCTCCCGCCTCTGGGAGGCGGCGAAATTTTCTCATGTTAATTGTAGCACAGTTCGCCAGGTTTGGAAAGAGCCCCTTGGGGGAGAAAAAGCCGCCGGGCAAAGGCGGAGCCGCCGCCAGGTATATTTCCATTTGACATGTCTGTCAGATTATAGTATCCTGACAGCAGACAATTGATTTTGGGAGGTTATACAAATGCGCTCTGACGTTGTGAAAAAAGGAATCCCCGCCGCGCCCAACCGGTCGCTGCTCTATGCCTTGGGCTACACCAGGGAGGAGCTGGAACGGCCTTTGATCGGCGTGGTCTGCTCCTACAATGAGATCGTTCCCGGCCACATGAACCTGGACAAGATTGCCGAGGCTGTCAAGGCTGGCGTCCGGGCCGCCGGAGGCACCCCGGTGGAGTTCCCCGCCATCGCCGTGTGCGACGGCATCGCCATGGGCCACGTGGGGATGAAGTACTCCCTGGTGACCCGGGACCTGATCGCCGACTCCACCGAGGCCATGGCGATGGCCCATCAGTTCGATGGACTGGTGATGATCCCCAACTGCGACAAGAATGTGCCGGGCCTGCTTATGGCGGCGGCCCGGGTGAATATCCCCACCATCTTTGTCTCCGGCGGGCCCATGCTGGCCGGGCGGCTGAACGACGGCCGGCGCACCTGCCTGAGCCATATGTTTGAGGCGGTGGGCGGCTACTATGCCGGAAAGCTGGACGAAGCGGGGGTGGAGGAGTATGAGAACAACGCCTGCCCCACCTGCGGCTCCTGCTCCGGCATGTATACCGCAAACTCCATGAACTGCCTCACCGAAGCCATCGGCATGGCCCTGCGGGGCAACGGCACCATCCCCGCGGTCTGGTCCGCCCGCCTGCGGCTGGCCAAGCACGCCGGTATGCAGATTATGGAGCTGGTGGAGAAGAACATCCGCCCCCGGGACATTATGACCAAGGAGGCCTTTCACAACGCTGAGACCATTGATATGGCTCTGGGATGCTCCACAAACACCATGCTGCATCTGCCCGCCATTGCCCACGAGTGCGGCGTGAAGCTCAGCTTTGACATGGCGAACCGGATTTCAGACAAGACCCCCAACCTGTGCCACCTGGCCCCCGCCGGGGAGACCTATATGGAGGACCTGGAGCGGGCCGGCGGCGTCTACGCGGTGATGGCCGAGCTGGCCGGGGCGGGGCTGATCAACACCTCCCTGCTTACTTGTACCGGAAAAACCGTGGCGGAGAACCTGGAAGGGGTGGTTAACCGGGACCCCGAGATCATCCGCCCCATCGGCAATCCCTACTCCGAGACCGGCGGCATCGCCGTCCTCACAGGCAACCTGGCCCCCGACGGCTGTGTGGTGAAGCAGTCCGCCGTGGCCCCTGAGATGATGATTCACGAGGGCCCCGCCCGGGTGTTTAACTCGGAGGAGGAGGCCATTGAGGCCATTTACGGGGGGAAGATCAAAGCCGGGGACGTGATTGTCATCCGCTATGAGGGGCCCAAGGGCGGGCCTGGCATGCGGGAGATGCTCAATCCTACCTCCGCCATCGCCGGAATGGGCCTGGACAAGGATGTGGCCCTCATTACCGACGGCCGCTTCTCCGGGGCGACCCGGGGGGCGTCCATCGGCCACATCTCCCCGGAGGCGGCCTCCGGCGGTCCCATCGCCCTGGTGGAGGAGGGCGACACGATTGCCATCAACATTCCGGCCCACACCATCGTTCTGGCCGTCTCGGACCGGGAGCTGGCCGTGCGGCAGGCCAAATGGGTCTGCCCTGAGCCCAAAATCAAAACCGGTTACCTGGCCCGGTACGCGAAAATGGTGTCCTCCGCCGACAAGGGCGCGATTCTGGAGTAAGAACCTGTATGCACAATTTCAAATGACGGTCTGAACGGACCTTTTGCCGTGCAGCTGCGTTAAAAATCTTGAAATCCACCAAGGATTCCTGCGATTTTTTGCCTTACGGGGCGGCAAAATTCCTCGTCCATCCAGCATGTTTGCTGATTGAATACCGGTTCTAAGAAAAAGGGACCATCCGAAAAGGATGGTCCCTCATATTATGCCTTACCCCGCCTGGAAGGAGTGAATGGCGGCGGCGGTCTGATCGTAGTCGGCCGTGACCTGGGGGAGCAGCTTCAGAGCCAGGTCATAGTCCTTGGTCCGCAGCGCTTCCGTAATCTCGTGACTGGAGTGAAACAGCCTGGTGAAGCTGAGGTTTTGGGTGACGCCCTTCAGGGTGTGGGCGGCACGGAAGGCCTCGTCGTAATTGCCGGACCGCAAGGAGCTGTCCAGCAGTTGGAAGGACTGGTCGGACAGGAATTTGCCCACAAATTTGGTCACCAGGGCTTCGCTGTACAGCCGGCCCAACACCTCTTGATAGTCCCCCTCCAGGGCGGAATAGCACTCTTGAATGGTCATTCGACTTCCTCCTTTTTCCCGCACTCTGTCACTTTTCCGATGGCCCCGGTATATTGGGGCGTTTCCTCCGAGGACCACATGGCTTTGCTGATGATGTGGACGGGACGTGTGACGCCGTCCAGCCGGGCTTCGCAGTCCAGCTCCACAATGGGGCTGTCCGGGGATGTGTGGTGCAGCTGCTCGGACAGCTGGTCGGAGCCGAGGATGGCCAGCAGCTGCTCGTTGCTGTAGGGGTCCACGATAATCTCATCCAGGCCCAGGCGCTGGGCCCCAAGGGGGGAGAGGGTGAGCATGGGGGGCGTCTGGGTATACTCAAAGAGGATATCCTGGGAGATGGTGTTGAAAAAGCGGTGCTTGCTGCGCTCGTACTCCAGAATTTGCAGGGTGCGGTCCGCGGCGGACAACTCTTCATACTGGGCCAGCTCCACCGCCGTGTTCTCCATAATCCGCTGGTCCCCCTTGGTGACGGTATCCACCGACATCTCCTGCTGGATGATGTCGCTGCTCTCCACCAGGCACTCCAGCAGAAGGGGCTGGAAAGTGCCGCACTCCCCGTTGAGGATCATGGCCAGGGCTTTCTCGTGGGAGTGGGCGGGCTTATAGACCCGCGCGCTGGTGAGGGCATCGTATACGTCGGCCAGGGAGACCACCTGGGCGGAGATGGGGATATCCTCGCCCTTCAGCCCGTCGGGGTAACCCCTGCCGTCGTAGCGCTCGTGGTGCCAGCGGCAGATCTCATAGGCGTACCGCACCAGCGGTTCGTCCTGGAAGGGGACCCCCTTCATCATGTCGGCGCCCATCTGGGAGTGCTGCTTCATGATGGCGAATTCCTCGTTGGTGAAGCGGCCCGGCTTGTTCAGAATTTCGCTGGGAATGCAGATCTTGCCGATATCGTGGAGGGTGGAGGCGTTGCTGATGAGGTTGATGGTCTCCCGGTCCAGAACATATTTGTCGGTTTTGCGCGTCAGGCTTTTGAGGAGAATCTCCGTCATGGTCTGGATGTGGAGAACATGCAGGCCGCTCTCCTCGTTGCGGAACTCCACGATATGGCTGAGGATGGAGATCATCAGGTTGTTGACCTTTTCCTTCTGGTAAATCTGCTCGTTTACCATGGAGGCCAGCCGGCGCTGCTTGGCATAGAGCATGATGGTGTTGATGACCCGGCGGCGGACCACCATCATGTCGAAGGGGCGGCTGATGTAGTCGTTTACCCCCATGTCGTAGGCCCGCTCGATGAAGGTGTGGGTGCTCTCGGCGGAAATCATGATGACAGGCACGCTGTCAATCCAGTTGTATTTGTTCATGGCGGACAGCACGCCAAAGCCGTCCACGTTGGGCATGACAATGTCCAGAAGGACCAACGAAATCTCCTGCTCCATCTGCTGGAGGATGGCGATGGCCTGGAGGCCGTCCTCCGCCTCAATGATGTCATAGGACTCCTCCAGCATTGAGCGCAGGATGGAGCGGTTCATCTCTGAGTCATCGGCCACCAGGATGGTATACCGTTGCTTACTTTTCCCGGTCATGGCGTTCACTCCTTTTCGGTTTTTGCCTCATTTTGGGGCGGTTCCCGCTGGGGCATCAGTTTGATTAAGGTGCCGCAAAGCTGTTCGATGTTGATGGGTTTGGCCAGGTGGGCGTTCATGCCCGCCTGGGCGGTACGGTTGATGTCCTCCGCGAAGGCGTTGGCCGTCAGGGCGATGATGGGGACAGCCTGGGCGTCCGGCCGGTCCAGCGCCCGGATGGCGCGGGCCGCCTGGCAGCCGTCCATCTCAGGCATCTGCATATCCATCAGGATCGCGTCGAAGAAATGGGGGGATTGGGCCTGGAACGCCTCCACCGCCAGCCGCCCGTTTTCCGCCGGGGTCACCTCGGCGCCCCGCATCTGGAGCAGCTCGGTGGCAATTTCCATGTTGAGGAAGTTGTCCTCCGCCAGAAGGATATGCCGGCCCTCCAGCTGAACCTCCGCCTCGGGCTCGGCGCGCGCCGGGGCGGGAACCTCGCCCACATCGAAGGGCAGGGTGACGGAAAAGGTGGTCCCCTGGCCCAAGGTGCTGGACACCGAGATCTGGCCGCCCATACGGGTTATCAGGTTCTTCACAATGGGCATGCCCAGCCCGGTGCCCATCACCTCCTTGGCCCCGAAGCGGACCTCGCGCTCATAGGGGTCGAAGAGTTTGGGCAGGAATTCCTCGGACATACCGGCGCCGTTGTCCTCCACCACGAAGAGGTAGTTGTTGCGCCGCCCCTCGTCCATCTGCCGCAGCGAGACGGACACGTGCTCCCCGGGGTGGGTGAACTTCATGGCGTTGGACACCAGGTTGTTGATAACCTGGCCCAGCCGGGCGGGATCGCCCTTGATCATCACGTCCTTGATGTCCATGGTCAGGCTGAATTCCTTGCCGCCCGCCTGAGCCTGGGCCTGGAAGGGGGAGCACCAGGTCTCCATGGCGTCGCACAGATTGAAGGACTTTATCTCCATGGAGACATTGCCCTGCTCCAGGCGGGATATCTCCAGAATGTCGTTGATCAGGGCCAGAAGCTGCTGGCTGGCGGCGCTGATTTTCTCAATATAGCCCTGCATCTTCTCCCGGACACAGCCGGGCTGAAGGGCCAGGCTCGCCATGCCGATGATGATATTCAGCGGAGTGCGCATGTCGTGGCTCATGACGGAGAAGAATTGCTTCTGGGACCGCTCGCTCTGCTCCGCAGCGGCCAGCGCGCCCTTGAGGAGATAGACCTGCTTCTGCTGCTCCTCCTTTTCCTTTTCCACGTCCCGGAAGCAGAGAATCGCTTCGTTGGGGATGCGCACCGGGTCGGTGAGCAGCCGGGCGCTGATCCAGCGCTGGCTGTCTTCAAACTGACGCAGGAACTCGCCGCCGAAGTCGGTAACGCCCTGGTCCACCAGCTGCCGGATATTTTCCAGGGAGAAGCTGTTGCTGAAATCCTCCCCCGTCCACTCGTCCAGGCTGGAGATAATCACGCGCATTAAATCGCTGTAGTCGCCCCGCTCGTGGCCCAACTCCCGCTCTGCCCGCTCCGAGCCTTTGGTCATCTCGTAAAGGCCGGAGACCACATCGATGCGGTAGATGGCATAATACATATTGCCCAGTACCTGTACCGTCTCCGCGTTGCGCTTGGCCGTCCGGTTGAGCCTGCGGTCCCGCAGCCACATTGCCACCGCGATGATGAGGAAGAGGAGCAGCCCCCCGCCGTACCAAACCAGAATCTCCTGCACGCCCTGGAGCAGCGTCTCATAAGGGACGGTGAGGATGCACATCCAGCCGTTGCCGGTGATTTGGTAGTACAGGCCCCGCTGGAGCCCCTGCATGCCGATGATGGAGTTGTTTGTGCCGTCCAGTTCCCCGCGGTTGACCTGGTCAAACAGGCTTTTGGTATAGATACTCAGCTCCGCCTGTGTGGCCTCAAAGGGGATGTGGTAATACAGAAGGCTGCCCTGGCGGTCCAAAACATAGTATGCGCCCCCGTCGGGAAGGTCCTGAACGGTATGATTGGAGGAGAAATGGTCGATGGGTACGTCGAGGGCGACGGCGTTGTTGCTGCCGGCGGCGGATATGGCGATGGTGACCACCATCCGGCCCCCGCAGAGGTAGGCGTCGGTAAAAATTACCTGGCCCTCCGCCGCCATGGCCTGCTGATACCAGGACTGATGGGAGTAGTCGTAATGTTCGTCCGAAAG
>JAAWCR010000155.1 GCA_022793355.1 Lawsonibacter sp.
CCAAATCCTCGCGGATCAGGTTATATTCTTCCCGGCTGATTTCACTTGGATATTGACGCATTTCCCCCAACTCCCGCTTGTTTTTCTCTATTATCTGCCTCCCGCCTCCTTTTGTCAAAAGATTTTAAACAGGCTCTAAGAGACAGAGAAAAAGAAACCTGTCGCTTATAGGGGGAGCATATCAATACCGCCGGAGCGTTTTTCTACTGATACTCAAAAAATACAATAGTACTGTTCACAGAGATCGCATCTCCTGCGTCCTGGCCCATTGAGATGTTCACACTGTCCAACATACAGCGGTAGGCGCTGTCGTGCAGCCGCTGAAGAATATTCCTGGCCGTAGCATAGCTGCCGGTCGTATAGGTCAGCGAGATGCTCCGCCGCACGATTGGCTCCTGCGTGTCCACGGTGCCAAAGGACAGGCTGTAATCCTCTGCCCCGTCTAGAATGGCATGTAGCTCCACCATCACTGGCTGAAGGTTGTCATAGGGTGCCAAGCCCATCGGCTCCCCGGGCTGGGAAAAAACTTTCTCCAACTCCCGTTCCATGCGCTGCTTTTCATCCAGACGCAGCTGGGCGGCCTCCAGCTCCAGCCGGCAGGCCTCCACCTCATTCAAGGCACTGTCCCGCTGGGTGGTGACAGGCATGTAGAACAGCATGATATAGCCGCTGACCACAGCCAGCACAGCCAGCACACACAGCAGCATCCACTCCCGGGCGGTCAACTTTCGCTTCATCACTCACCCTCCTTTTGCAGCTGAATTTGGATGCTGGTCTGCACCAGCGCCCCCGCATTTTCGGTGGTGGAGGCGGTGTTTACGGTGGTGGCGGAGACGAGGGGGGATGTCTCTAGGACACGGACTATCTGCGCCGTCTGCGCTAGGTTTACACCCGAAATTTGAACCTGCGCTGCCGTCCCGCTAATGGTTACACTGTCCAGCTGCGCCGCGTCCCCTACCGCTTCGTCCAACAGCTTCAACACCTCTATGCGGTCAATCAGCGCCCGCTCCTCCTCCGTGGCCGAATACCGGCTGTACCGCTCCCGCACCTCCGCATAGTCCTCCAGCTGGCGCATCGCCGCCTCCAGCTGCCCCTGTACCACAGCCAGGCTCTGCTGAGCCTCCCGGTTCTCCTGCCACAAATCATACACCAGAAGCTTCGACAGCCCCAACAGGCAGGTGAGCGTGAAAAGTATGTACAGCGCCGCCGTGGCCGGCTTGGTGGTGCGGTCCGGCTTATAGAACAAATTCATGGAGGTTTTGATGGGATAGGCTGTTTTTCTGCTCATTTTACTTCCCTCCCATGGCCGCGCCCGCGGCAAAAACACCTGTCTCTATCCGCTGCCCCCCGCCGGGTAAAAGCCGCTCCGGAGACAGCAGGGGCAGGCCCACCGTCTCCTCTATCGCCTTGCGCAGACAGGGCAGCGCGGCCCCGCCCCCCACCAGAAAAATCCCTTCCAGGCTGCTGGAACGGTAGGTAAATTGATAAAAATTGATTACCTTTAAAATCTCTACCGCAATCCGGTCGCACAGGTCGGTCACCTCGCTGGAGGACAGCACACTCTGGTAGTCGCTGGTCTTGTATGTGTTGGCCAAAAACGCGTCCACGCCCAGGCGGTCGGCCACCGCCAGGTCCAGGTTCCGGCCCCCCAGGGCAATCTGCCGGGTGGCCTGCACCCGGTCCCGCCAAACCACCGTGATTCGGGTGCTCTGGTGCCCCAAATCTACAAAACAAAACTCCTCTTTCCCCTCTCCGCGCCCCTTTATCAGGTGAATCAGGGCCATTTCCTGGGGCAGAATCGTCTTGAGGCGGACGCCCGCCCGGGTGAACATCTGCACGTACCCCGCCAGGGTCTGCCTGGCCGCCGCCGCCGCCATCATGGGAATCCCCTGCTCCTCGCTCTCCCCTTCGCCCATGGAACACAGGGCATAGTCGCAAAAATACTGGTCCGCCACCCCCTGGATGAAGTCGGTGAACTCATAGGGCAGATTCATCATCAGCTGCTGGGTGGTCATTTTGGGCATGGTCACCAGCCGGCAAATCACCTGGCTGGGGGGCAGGACCAGCGCCGCCGGGCACCGGGGCAGGGACATTTCCCGCTTCATTTGTTTCAAAAACTGCACAAATGCGTGGGGTAAGGCAATATTTCCCGCCCCATCCACCAGATTCTCCGGCAGACGCACCTCCTCTGTCCGCAGCCGGTCCCCCTGGAGGACCGCCACCTTCATACTGCTGCTCCCGATGTCAAAGCCAAGCTGTGTTCTCGCCATACTCTTTCTCCTCTTCCAGTTGTTGACACCCCGGCTGCGGGGGCGGCCAGCCGCCGCCCCCGCGCCGAAGCCCGGGTGAATCTTGCTCCGCAATTCCCCCAATTTTGAGTTAAAACAGGCCGAAATACCAGTGAATGACCGGATCTCCGAAACAAACCGACAGCATTCCGCCCACCGCTAAAAACGGCCCGAAGGGCACCGCCGTCCCCCGCTTCCGCCCCGCCAGGGCCGCCCAGAGCAGGCCCGTCAGGCAGGCGGCCAGCAGGGCCAGCAAAAGCTGCGCCCAGCTCAGATACAGGGACAGGACAAGCAGCAGCTTGACGTCCCCGCCGCCCATGACCTCCCGGCCCACAACCTGCTCCGCCAGCAGCACCAGCGCCAGCAGAAGAAGGGGAATAAAACAGGCACGAAAGGCCGTTATAATTGCGTCAAACCCCTCTTTTTGAACAAAAAACCACACAACCCGGTTGGCCGCCAGGAGCAGGAGCAGGCCGTCCGGAAGGACCCGCTTCGCCCCGTCCGCCAGCGCCAGCCACAGCAGAAGCCCGGCCCACACCAGCCACTGCCCCAGCGCCAGGACCGGCCCAAACCGCAGGCCCACACACACAAAGCCCGCCGCCCCCGCCAGCTCCGCGAGCAGGCAGTCCGCCGGAATCCGTTCCCCGCAATATTTGCACCTTCCACGCTGGAAAAGCCAGCTGAATACCGGTATCAGGTCGAAAACCGACAAAATATGGCCGCAGGCCCCGCACCGGGACCGGCCCGCAAACATCCGCTCCCCCGCCGCCCAGCGGGAGACCGCACAATCTGCAAAGCTGCCCCACACCGCGCCGCCTATCCCCAGCCATACGCTCATGTAAGCCAAAATTATCCCGTCCTCCAAGGGCATGCCCGCCACCTCCTTTTTTGCCGTACTGTCCGTGTCCCGTGGACGTCAAATACGTTCCGTAATATCAGCCGCAAAATATACACCCCAAAAGAGGGGAAAACCGCCCCTTTTCCGGGTCAAAACCGCCCTTTTTGGGGCCAAAACCGTCCCCGGCCCCTTCCGCCGGGCCCGCTCCCCCGCCGCCTAGACCGGGGTTGTGCAATTTGACGGCCCCCTCAGACACCCTCCAAGAAGCGCGGTCCCCCGCACCCCTTGGAGGACGCCCGCTTACGCGGGCGTTGCCCTTTTGTTTTATTTAAGTTTTACCTGTCCATTTTGTAGTGGTAATATTTCCGTCTCCATCCATTGTAACTGTTATAAACCCACCTTTGCCCGAGCCTGTAGCTCCATAATCATAACCAGAGGCTCCCGCAGTAGGCACAGAATCTTCTTTTTTTATCTGCCCTTCATGGTTTGCCGAATCAATGTAATAATAAAGGTCAACGCTTGTCTCGTCCTTCAAATCCTCATAATGTGTCAGATAATATGCCACAGCCATACTTTGGGCTGAACGTTCATTTGCTTGGTCTACTCCTTTCTTTGCTTCATCTAAATTTGCACTAATCAGCGGAATCGAAATCGCAATCAGAATGGCGATAATCGCCACGACAATCAGCATCTCTAC
>JAAWCR010000156.1 GCA_022793355.1 Lawsonibacter sp.
ACAGTGAGGACCAGCTCAACCTGTGGCTGTCCTCCAACTATAACGTGGATGTCCACGCCTCTGTGAAGACCGGCAAGTTCTGCGTGGTCAACAACACCTATGAACCCCAGTCCACTACCGTCTACCGGGGGGACGGATCCAGCTTTCAGCTGGATCTGGCGGCGAACGAGATCCGCTGGTACGAGATCTGAATGACAGGGTCCTGCAGGGCGGGCCGAGGCTGTCTCACCCTGCGTCCCTGAATACCACTGTCCTATTCGGGCTTGTTTGAAACAGGTCAACATGCCCAAACGCCAGCTCCTTTTCCACCATGCTTTGCCAATTTTCCTTGAACTACATCCAGTATTCCTGCGTCAAATTGGCTTCGTCTGGCGAAACAATTTCTCGCCGCCGGGCACAGTTCCATTGTTCAAACAGCGCCTAGAAAAAAGAGCGACCGTCATGCAGCACTTTCCTCTTTCCGGTACTGGAGAAACATCGGGGCAGCTTGACCGACGGCCTGCCTTCTATAAAAACTGCCCGAAGCGTTTCGCTTCGGGCGTTTTTTATGGGTGCTATATCAGTTGGAACGATTGCGCAACTTTCCCCGGAGCATAGGCACGACCATCTGAACCAGGACTGCCACCAGGAGGATGGATCCCTTGATAGTGTCGTTGATCAGAGCGTCGAACCCCAGGGAGGCGATAATCTTGTCAATGATGTTGTAGGACATAGCGCCGAACAGCACGCCCAGCAGCTTTCCTTTGCCGCCGCTCATGCTGATTCCGCCGATGACCACTGCGGCGATGGCATACATCTCGTAGCTCTTGCCGATGGTGGCGGGATCAACGGAGCCGTTCATAGCCAGCCACAGGAAAGCGGCAATACCGGCCAGGATACCAGTGATCACATAGACCATTACCCGGGTGAAGGTGACGTTGATGCCGGCCAGGTGGGCTGCCTTCTCATTGGAGCCGATGGCGTATACCCGCTTGCCCAGCTTGGTCATGGTAGACAGGTAAACCATGACGGCGGTGATGATCAGAAGCATGATGCCCACCACAGGGACAGTGCAGATCTTAGCCTGCCCAAAGCCGTAGATGGCATCGTAGGTGGGGTGGGAGGCATCCATGCTGTAGATGGACAGACCCATGGTGCGCAGATAGAACTGCGCGATGGAGCGGTAGATCAGCATGGTGCCCAAAGTGACGATAAAGGCGGGCATTTTGGCTACGCCGATGAACAGCCCGTTAATCAGACCGCAGGCCGTACCCGCCGCCAGAGCGAAGAGCAGCGTGAGGACCGCGCTGTGTGTGTTGTTGAATACCACAACAGTCAGTCCGCCCACCAGGGAGAGCATGGAACCCACCGAAAGGTCGATGCCGCCGGTGATAATAACAAGGCCCATGCCAAAAGCCAGGATGCCCACCACGGCGGAGTGACGCAGGATATTCATCACGCCGCTCCAGGTTGTGGCTCCCTTGTTGATAATCAGATAAGAGATAAAGATGGCAAGAAAGATCAAAACAAAGCTGTAATTACTAATTATTTTACCGATTGAAGCAGATTTTTTGCTGACTAATGTGTTGTTTCCCATATCAATTAGACACCTCCGCAGTATTGATGGCATTGGTCGCCTGCAGCATGACCGCCTCCTCACTGATTTCGCTGCGGTCCAGCTGAGCCTGGAGGCTGCCGTGGTAAAAGACCACGCAGCGGTCCGCCACCTGCTGAATTTCAGGAATTTCCAGGGTGTTAACCAGAATGGTTTTCCCGCTTCGGGCCAGTTCCTGGATCAGGCGGTAGATCTCCGCCTTGGCGCCCACGTCGATGCCCTGAGTGGGGTTGTCCATCAGCAGGATATCTGACCGGGTGTTCAGCCACCGGGCCAGGATCACTTTTTGCTGGTTGCCGCCGGACAGGGAGGTAATCAGATCGTCGGGGGAGTTGGATTTGATGTTCAGCTTCTGGCGCAGTTCCTCATACTTCCGGACCTCCTTCTGTCTGGATATATGCTGGTGACGCCAGGTAAGGGTGTGCTCTGAAATATAGTCGTTCTCCAGCAGGGTGAAATCGGGGATGATGGAGTTCTCCTTGCGGTTGGCGGCAATCATGGACACCTTTTTCAGCATGGCCCGGTGGATCGAGTGGCTGGTCACCGGAACACCGGCGATTTTCAGAGAACCGCCGGTAATGGGCCGCTCGCCAAAAATGGTCTGAAACAGCTCGCTGACGCCGGCGCCCACCAGGCCGGTAAAGCCCACCACCTCCCCGCGGCGGACGGAAAGAGAGATATTGTGGAAGCCCTGGCCGGACAGCCCTTCCAGCTCCAGAATGGGGTCGCCCAGCTCCCGCTGCTCATAGGCCTCCTGCTCGCTGTAGCGCTCCCCCACCATCATGCGGGTGACCTCTTGGGGGGTGGTCTCGGCGATAGCGCCGCTATGGATAAATTCGCCGTTGCGCAGGACGGTGTACCGGTCCGCCAGGGCGAATATTTCTGTCATTTTATGAGAGATGAAGATAAAGGAGTTGCCTTGCTCTTTCAGCCTGCGCACGATAGAAAATAGATGAGCAATCTCCTCGTTGTTCAGGGCGGTGGTGGGTTCGTCCAGAATGAACAGCCGGGCCTTGGCGTGGAGGGCCTTGGCAATTTCCAGCAGCTGCTTCTTCCCGGTCTCCAGCTCCAAGACCATGGCACGGGGGTCGATGTCCACTCCCAGGTGCTCAAACAGGTCAGTGGACTGCCGGATCATGGACTTCTTGTCCAACATACCAAACGGATTGGTAAGCTCCTTGCGGAGGAAAATGTTTTCATAAACGGTTAAATCGTTGAAAAGATTCAGTTCCTGGTGGACGAAGGCGATGCCCGCCTGCTCTGCGGAGGCCACAGAGCTGTGTTCCAGCCTTTGCCCCTCAAATACAATGGATCCGGAGTCCCGGGCGTATACGCCGCCCAGGATGTTCATCAGGGTGGACTTCCCGGCTCCGTTTTCTCCCAGCAGCGCATGGACTTCTCCCGGCTCCACGGTGAAATTGACATGATTCAAGACCGTGACTCCAAAAAAGCTTTTGGAAATATCGGTCATGCTCAGCATCTCCATATTGGACCTCCTGTCTCTGGTTCGGGCACAAGGCCCGCCGGTGCGCCGCACCGGCGGGCTCTGCGCCAGGGATGGGATTACTTGGAAACGGCGTCGCCGAAGCCGCGGAAGTCGTTGACGTTGGAGGCGTCCACCACGGAAACGGGGATCACGTGATCCTGAGCCACGCTGCCGCCGTCCAGAGAGGCGACCATGTCATCCACAGCGGTCTGGATCATGGCGGGGTCGTAGGTGACGGAGAACAGGTCAGCCAGTTTGGCAACCTGAGCGGAGTAGTCCCGCTGATGGATGCCCTTCAGCACGCTGTAAATCTCATTCAGGCCGGAGGAGGCACCCAGATGCACGCCAGCGTTCAGGAAGGCGTCCTTCTTGGCCTCGTCGATGTCGGAGCTCTGAAGAGCCTCCAGAATACCCATGGCGATCTCGTCATCGTGGGTAAAGATGAACTTAGTGGCGGTGATCTCGTCCACAGTGGAGGCCTCCAGCCATTCGGTAAAGAGCTTCTTGCCCTCAGAGCGACTCCAGCCGGTGTAGGCAGTGGACTTCAGGCCGGCAATCTGGTCATCGGACCAGCCGTTCTCCTTCAGGACGGACTGGAAGCCGTTATTGCGCATCTCGGGCACGGAGGAGTTGTCGCCAGGCATGACCAGCACGGGGTCGCCGGGTTTCAGGCCGGCCTCGATGAAGCGCTTGGCGGTGGCGGCACCGATGCCCTCATTGTCGCCCTTGACGGAGGCCACGGCATTGGGGGACACGGAGTCGATGATTCGGTCGAACATCACAAAGGGGATGCCGCTCTCGGCCAGCTTTTTCATGGTCGCCTCCAGGGTGTTGTCCTGGGGCAGAATGACCACGGCGTCGGCGGTCTTGTTGGCGATCAGGTCCTCCACCTGGGAGATCTGGTTGGCGGCATCAGTGGAGGT
>JAAWCR010000157.1 GCA_022793355.1 Lawsonibacter sp.
GAGTTTTACCCGCCGCCCGCAGGCGGATCCGGTTGGCCAGCTCGGTATCCCCCAGGGCGGAGAACAGCTGTGAGGTGGTCAGGGACCGGTAGGCGATGCAGCCTAGAAGGTCTCCGTCTCCGGCCCGGCGCAGCAGCAGAACCCGGTCGCCCTGTGCCGCGATGGCGTCCCGTACCCGCTCCCGGTCGGGCAGCCCGCCGGTAATCTGGTCCAGCAGCCAGGGTTCGGGCTCCCCCGCCCACTGGAACTCCAAATCGCCGGCCCCCAGCATAGGCTTCTCCTGGCTGTCCCGGAGGTAGAGGCCGTTTTGATAGATGAAGTCCTGAATCACCGGGTCGATGAAATTGGAGATGTCCCGGTTCAGGTCCACGTTCTCCCGGATGCGGGTGGAGCTGATGTCCTCCAGGTGGGGGGGCAGCTGGAGCTGGATCACGTCGCCGGTGATAGGCAGGGGGGCGGGCAGCTCCGCCTCGCCCGCACGGCGGAAAATGACATGGTTCATCTGGTGGATGGAGTAGGGCTCCCGCTTGGCCCGGTAGGAGGAGGCGTTGGCTACCACGTCGCTGCCCGCCACGAGATAGACCTGCTGGCCCGGGAACAGGTCGGCCAGCCGGTGCAGATCGGCGGGGTTGGCGATGTTTACCGGGATGTCGTCGGGGAAGAGGTGGACATGGAAGTCGCCAGCCACCGACAGGTTGACAATCTGACGCCGGATCAGGTGGGGCTGGGCCTTTTTGGACCAGGAGAACTCGTCCACCGCCAGATAGACCTCGAAGCCCAGGTCTCGGATGGCGTGGACAATCCCTTTGTGGGACAGGGTGAAGGGGTCGAAGGTGCCGGGGAAGAAGGCAATTTTCCTGGGTTTGTCAAAGGCGAAGGGGCCGTGGTCCAGACGCCGCAGGGCAATGAACTTGTTGATGTGAGCCAGGGCGGCGGCCCGGTAGAAGAAGGTGAGGCCATCCTGCCGGTGGGACTCCTGGGTGAGGAAGAGCAGCTTGCGGTAGCTGAGGGAAAACAGCCGCGCCTTTTCCTCCATGTCCAGGGTGGGGCTGTCGAAGAGGAGCTTGCCGGTGACCAGAAGGGCCTCCTGCCGTACCGTTTCCCGGTAGTGGGCCAGGCCCTGGAGCAGCAGGCCCAGCAGCTCCTGCCGCCGGTGCTCGTAAACCTCCCGCTTCTCGGAGAAGCGGTCTTTGTAGGCGGGGTAGTGCTGGAGCAGAACGGCGATGGTGTTCAGCGCCCCGGCCACGGCAGAGTCGTTGGGGGAGCCAAGCAGGCCCTTGAGCCAGAGCACCTGCTCGTCCAGCTCGCTGGGGTGGAGGTACAGCGCGGCCTCCCCCAGGTATTGGGGGATGTATTTGGATATCTCGTACTGGCCCATCTCCAGGCCCTTGCCCAGCTCCACCACCACCTCGTTGCGCTGATCCCGGCGCAGCATAGCCAGGGTGTGAACCAGGGCGGCGCCGGCGGTGTGCCGCACCACCACCCGTTCCGACACCTTGACCAGGTTGGAGAAGTGGGTGGCGATGTGGAGAATATTGCTGTCCAGTCCGTGCTCCACCTGGTCCCGGAGCAGCTCCACTCCGGCCACCTTGACAATCCAGGGGGTGGCAATTTTCAGGTTGTCCAGGAACACCTCGCTGGTGATATCGGTGTGGTACAGCGTCTCCTCCAGGGGGGACACGTCGCGGCCTGCCCGGCGGAGGATGCGGCATTTGAGGAATACGGTGGTCAGCTGGCGGGAGGGGGTGGCCGCCGCGATCTGGGCGATGCGGGCCATCTGGGGGTGGCTGCGGGGGATGTTGCGCACCGTCTCCCGGAGGAATTGCAGGGCGGCGGTGACCAGCCGGGCGTCCTCCAGAGCGGTGAAGTGGGCGGCGAAGTTGACCAGCTTCTCCCGGGTTTCCTCGCCGTAGTATTTGGGGGGGAGATACCGGGCGGCGTCCAGCAGGGTGAAGGCGGTGTCCGCGCCAGCGTACTCCGGTTCGTCATAGTAGCGCAGCAGCAGATCCAGGAACCGGGGGATGTCCCCCGGGCGGGCGTGGCAGAGCATGGACTCCACCGCCAGCTTCAGGCTGTAGCCGATGTGGGCCCGCTGCTGGGGGGTGACCTTGTGGTCGGGGAAAATCATCATGTCCAGATACTGGCTCCACAGGGTAAAGGGCACCTCCTCCGCCGGGTCGTTTTGGGCGTCGGCGGGGACCTCCTTCCGGTAGACCAAGTGGAACCGGGCGATAATCTGGCCGATCAGCGCCCCGGCCTGACGGCGGATATCCCCCTCGCGGTGAACCAGGAGCTCATAGAGGAAGGACAGGGCCTGGGTCTTTTGCCGCACGGACAGGTAGGTGAAATATTCCTCAAACACGTTGAGGTAGGCCCGAAGCTGCTGCCAGCTTTTGGCGGAGCGGGCGGCTTCGATGATGTTGCCGAACTTCTGCTCGTTGGACAGCATGTGCATCAACCGCAGGTTGTGTTCCACCGACAGGAGGATAAGGCTGTTTAGTGTTTCCTCCGGCCCCATAAGGGCGGGGTCCTTGACAGGAGCGGGGGCGTGCCGCACCCCGGTGAGGTCCACGTCTACCCCCAGGGAGCGCATGTAGTCCTCGAAGTCGTGGAGCTTGCCGTAAACAAACTCGTACCGGCGGCGCTTTTTCCGGTCTACGTTATCCAGCTTGGACAAAATCACCTGGAAGGATTCGTCCAGGGGGTAGAGGACCACGACCTCGTTGCCCTCGCTGTCCCGCTCTGACTTGGAGCGGAAGTCGGCGTAAATCAGCAGCAGGGATTCCACCGACAAAGACTCCAGCTCCAAATCCCAGGTGGAGTGGTTGGAGGCGATATGGCTGATGTCCTCCATGTTCCGCTCCAGCAGCCACTGGTCAGTGTAGTAGTAGTGGAGGTAGGGCACCCGCTCCCCGGGGCGGCAGCCGAATTTGCCCAAGTCGTGGGCGGCGGCGGCGGCGGAAATCAGGGCCAGGTCCACCTCTACCCCGGCCCGGGCCAGGTCCCGGGCGCAGCTCAGGGCGACGTGGTGGACGCCGGTGATGTGGCTCAGGGTCTTGAAGGGGGTGTACTCCATCCCCAGGCGCATGAGGGGATAGATAAACTCCCGGTGCCACGCCTCCCGGAAACGGCGGTATTCCCGGCCTTTGTCGTACTTCTCATACTCCTCTTCGCTGAGAAAATCAAAGTTCCAAAAAGGGTCCACGGGCAGGGCGGCCCGCTCCCGGTACAGCAGGACCTGGAGTACCGTAAGGTAAAACACCGCCCCGCTGCCGCACCGGTCCGCCTCCGGGGCAAAGCCGTTATTCGGGAACATCAGGCGGCAGATGTATTGGTAGCAGAAGAGCCCCCAGCCTTTCTCCGGCGGCTCCGGGCACAGCTTGTTCAGGATGGGGGCGCACAGCTCCAGGACTTGGGCGCAGCGCAGCCGCTCCCGGATGGGGAACAGCGCGGCCAGACCCTCGTTCCAGCCGGGCTCCTTCATCAGCTCCTGCGCCGCCCGGCGGCTGTTCAGCCCCTCCGGCCTCCGGGCGGCCAAGGCCTCGATAATATCACGGTTCAGCTGGCGGATCATTTTATTCATGCTGTCACCTCGTCTCCCGCCTCTGGGAGGCGGCGAAATTTTCTCATGTTAATTGTAGCACAGTTCGCCAGGTTTGGAAAGAGCCCCTTGGGGGAGAAAAAGCCGCCGGGCAAAGGCGGAGCCGCCGCC
>JAAWCR010000158.1 GCA_022793355.1 Lawsonibacter sp.
GCGCGGGTCCAGGGAACCCTCCTCAGCGGCGATGTGGTCCATCACAATTCCCGCGATGCTGGCGGTCAGGCCGGGCCGGATGTATATCTTGTCGGGCAGCATAGACACCACACTGCCAGGGGCATTGATGTTCAGCTTCTCAATGTCACCCTCGCCGGTGACTGTGGTACCCACGTCCAGGTTCATCTCCTTGACCTTGGTGTTCCGGTCCAGCTGAACCGTGGAGTTAGTGGCGGCCTCGTCCACGGTGATCTTGGCCACCGTGCCCTTGCCCACCTGGATGTAGGAGTTGGGGGTCTTGTTCACGACCTCTTTGATCCGGCCGGCCAGGGTGAGCCGGGTGCCCGGCTCGCCGTCCAGCTCGATGCTCATCAGGCCTTTGTCGTCGGTGTTGTTGTCCTCCAGGTACGCGTTGGTGCGCACCGTGGTCTTGGCAATGTCGGTGATGCCGTCCGCCCGGATGGTGACGGTCTTGTTGCGCATGTTGTCCACCAGCATCTCCTCGGCGGTGACATTGCGCATGATAACGCTGGCATCGCCGCCCTCGCTCTCGCCGGTGCCGCTGACGATGATGCGGCCCAGGACATTCACGTTTTCCAGCTTAATGCCGCCCAGGCCCACGCCGCCGGAGACGTACAGGTCGCCGCTGATGGTGGTGTTGCGCAGGGTGACGTTGGGGGCGGTGATTGTCACGTTGCCGAACACGCCGCCCAGCTCATAGCTGCCGCTCTCGCTGATGGGGTTGCCCAGGCACTGGCTCACCAGCACAGCCATCTGCCCTCTGGAAATGGCGTCCTGCGGGCCGAAGGAGTTGTCGGGATAGCCGGAGATGATGTAGTTGTCCACGGCGGTTTTGACCATGCCCTGGGCCCAGAAGCTGACGTCACGGCTGTCTGAGAAAGCCAGGCTCTCGCCAGGGGTCTCCTTCATCATCATATTCCGGCCCAGAATGCACACCGCCATCTCCCGGGTCAGCGTCTCATTGGGGGACGCGGTGGTCTCGGAGGTGCCGGCCATGTAACCGGCGGTATAGGCGATGGAAATGTCGTCATAGAACCAGTCGGTAACAGCCACGTCCTCAAAGGGAATCTCTCCCTTTTCCGTATAGCCGTAGGCCCGGTTAATCACCCCCGCAAACTCGGCGCGGGTGACGGGGGAGTCGGGGTTGGCGGTCTGGTCGGCGCGCATGACGCCCCAGTCCACCAGCTGATCCAGATACTGGTCGGCCCAGTGGGCTGAGGTGGGCAGGGTCATCGCCGGAATCGTCCCAGCCAGCAGAACGGCGGCCAGAACCAGGGACAACGCCCGTTCCATCCAGGAACGGCTCTGTGTTTTGCTTCTATGCGACATAGCGGTTCTCCTTTCTGTGCTCCCTAAGGGGGAAAACGCGGGGCCTGACCGGCCCCGTTGCTTTACTCAGTCTGCGGTGCTGATCTGGATGCTGAACACCGCCTTGCGGATCAGGGCCTCCTCGTCTTGAATCAAATCCACAAATTTGGACGCGTAGAGGGGCTTGTCGGAGGTATCGTCAGGCAGGGCGCGCAGCACCTGGGTCCTGACCACTAGGGGGGAATCCGTAACGGGCAGCACAACCTCCACAATCTCCCTCTCCCCCAACGGAATGCTGGAGTAAAACGCCAGGCCGCCGCAGCTCAGGTCCTTGGCCTTGATCTTGCGCTGGCCCTTCCATCGCCCGCTGGCGGGGTACATGACGCTCTCAAAATCGGTCACAATCCGCAAATTCTCCCGGGCCGCGGGGCCCAGGGCGGCAGTGGGTTGTATGACCATCTTGTCATCCTTCTGCCGGACAATCAGCCCCACCCGGTTGGGCGAGCTGTCGTCCAGTCCGATGAGCTGAATCTCCCGATGCTCCGCCACCACGTCCTCCTTGCCCTTGAGGATGCGGATTTGCAGCACCTCGGAGTTGAGCGGGGACTCCAGCACCGCGTTGGCCAGCGGGGTTCCCTTGCTGTCCAAAATCAAATAGAGCCGTTCTTCCATTTAGGCCTCTCCTTTCTCTTCTGCGGGGACGGGCTGCGCTGCTTGAGCCGCCTGTTCCGCCAGCGCCTGACGTTCCCGCCGGGCTTTGTCCGGGTCCTCCGGATCAAAATTTAAAAAGTAGACGTAGATTTCCACGATAGCCTGATACAGCGCGTCGGGAATCTCCTGGCCCAGGGCCAGCTGCGACAGGATAGTCGCCAGAGAGTTGTCCTCGTAGACGGGCACGCCGCTCTCAGAGGCCACCTCCACCATCCGCTCGGCCAGGTAACCCATTCCGGAGGCCACCACCACGGGAGCGCCCTCCCCATCGTATTTCAGGGCCACCGCCCGATTGGTGGCGCGGTTATCATATCTTGACATTGATGCTGTTTTCCCCCTCAAAGATCCGGGGGAACACCCCGGAGATAGTCAGCGGCCTGGTCATCTGCTGGACCTGGACCGCCCCGGTGGACAGGCCGTTATCCGTCAGAATGCGAGACAGCTCCCCCTGGACCAGCTGGGAGAAGGGAGCTACCCGCTCCGGGCAGAACACCTGCAAATCCACCCGCTCCCCCTGGCAGGTGAGTACAATATCGAAAAAGCCCAGATTCTGAATGTCTATTTTAAACAGGAAGCGCAGGGTATTCTCCCGCTCTCCCTTGCCCTTTTTCAGGTTCTCCTCCGCGTCCGGGTCCACCCACATCTCAGAAAACACCATTCTGTCATCCCATTGCAGGGGGAGCAGGAAGTGGTTGAGGGGCATGTGCACGCTCTCGTTGACCAGAAAGGCGGAGACAATGTTTCGAAACGCCTCCTGCACCTCCTTGCCTGCGCCGCTTTGAAGCGCCTTTTGGGCGGCCTTGGCCAGCTGGGTGGCGAACTGGTCCCCCTCGGAGGCCTTGGCGAAGCTGGTGTTCTGGAGCAGGCGCAGCAGCGCCTCGTCGGACAGGCCCGACAGCTTCTCCCGCAGGCCGGGACTGCTGTTAAGCTGATGGAAGGCCTGGAGCAGCCCCTCCTCGCTGCCGTTCTCATACCGGGAAATATCCAGGGCCAGCATAGAAATCAGCGTGCGGGACAGGCCCATATCGTTGGTCTTGCTGGTATAGGCGGACAGGAAGGGGAGGATCGAGCCCTGGAGCAGCTTCAGCGCTCCCTGCCGGTCCCCGGCGTTCAGCTTCTCCTCCAGCTGAGACACCATGGGCAGCAGCTGGCTGCCGTAGCTGGCGGGAATGGCCCGGGTCAGCCGCGTCAGGGTGCGCAGCAGATTGCCCTGGAGGTGGTTGGTCGAGGAGTAGTCCCCGTATTTCTTCAGGAACTGAAGAATGCCGCTGCGCACCGCCTCAGAGTTGCTGTTGCTATAGGCCTCCCGCAGCAGATTGAACAAGGCCCCGTTAAACCGGCTGCCGTTGGCCATCTGGGACAGGAGGAATTTGCCCAGCTGCCCCTCGTCCATCTTGAGCATGTTGAGCAGCGCGCCCATCTCGGCGGCCAGCCCCTCCTCAATGCCGGAGGAGACCACCATCCCCTCGTACAGGGCGAAGAGGGTGCTCAAGCTCTCCCGCAGGTCCGGGGTGCCGGCCAGCCGTTGGAGAAAGGCGGCGAAGTTGGAATCGTAGCGCAGGGCCTGATTCCCTTTCGCCGCGTCTCCGGTGTCCTGCTGCTCCGTCCGGTTGTCCGGCCGGGTCACCCTGGTGGGGTCCGGAACGTTCTGAATCCGGGGATCGTTGGGCGAAACGGGCATATTGCGGTTTACATTGTTGCTGTCATGACCCGGTACCGGGTTGGTTACACCAAGCAGGTCTGGCATTGGCGCCACTCCATTTCAGTAAAAGTTCGTTTTTTTTTTGAGGAATCTTAATTTTCCAATTGACACTGCCGATATATCGAGTATGATTAGATATAGGCAGGTGCGCTATGCCTCACTCCGGCTTCGAGCCACCGCCTAACAGCAAATGAGAAAAGGTGGCGTTTTATATGGGCAGCGGCAATGACAGCATTCTGGATATGTATCTGTACGAAACCAACACCCTGCTGGAGCAATTGGATGGCATCCTACTGGCGGCAGAGGAAGCGGATACGTTCTCTGAGGACAGTGTAAACGAAATATTCCGCATCATGCATACCATTAAGGGTTCCTCCGCAATGATGGAATTCAACTCTTTGATGACGGTAGCTCACCGCATCGAGGACCTGTTCTTCCTGGTCCGCGAAAAGAGCATGGACGTGGTTCCGGAGCAGACCCGGCCGGAATTGTTTGACATGCTGTTCCAGGCGGTAGACTTTTTCCGGGGCGAAATTGAAAAGGTTGAAAATGAGGAACCGCTCTCTCAGTCTATCGACCACATCGTCAATAAAATTAATAGCCTGATTGATAAAATTCAAGGCAATTCCAGCGCTCCCGCCGCAAACAATCCCGCTGAGCCGGAGAGCGCGGCGGCAGCTGGCGAGGCCCCCGCTCCCGCCACGGCGGACGCTGTCAATCAGGACTATCCTTACGGCATCCACGTCTTTTTCGACGAGGGCAGCGGGATGGAAAATCTGCGCGCCTTTATGCTGCTCAACGGCATTAAGGACTATTGCGGCGATTTTGTCTCCTCCCCGGAAAATGTGGAGACCGACCCCTCCACCTCCGACCACATCGCCGACCACGGCTTCCTGGTCTGGTTCCGCACTGCAGAGGAGCGCGACAGTGTCATCCCCGCCGTGCAGAACGGCGGTTCTGTCCGGGAGTATCAGCCGGTAGACGCCGCCAGGCCCGCTCCTGCCGTCCACGAGGAGGCGCCCAAGGCCAGCGCTCCCGTCGCCCGGGAGGAGGCGCCCCCCAAGGCCAGCGCTCCCGCTGCCAAGGCGGCTCCCGCTCCCGCCCCTGCGGCGGGCCAGCAGCACGCCAAGGAGAGCCTGATCAGCGTCAACCTGTCCAAGCTGGACCAGCTTCTGGCGGTGGTCAGCGAAATTGTTATTACCGAATCCATGGTCACCGCTTCCCCCGACCTAAAAGGGTTGCGGCTGGACAATTTCACCAAATCCGCCCGGGATCTGCGCAAGCTGACCGACGATTTGCAGGATGTGTCCATGTCCCTGCGCATGGTGCCCGTGTCCGGAACCTTCCAAAAGATGAACCGCATCGTCCGGGATATGAGCAAAAAGCTGGGCAAGCGGGCCAAGCTCACCCTCATCGGCGAGGACACCGAGGTAGATAAGACCATTGTGGATGCCATTGGCGACCCCATTATGCACATCGTCCGCAACTCCATGGACCACGGCCTGGAAGAGAACGAGGCCGACCGCATCGCCGCCGGCAAGGACCCCGTGGGCGAGGTAATCCTGTCTGCCCGCCACACCGGCAGCGAGGTCATCATTGAAATCAAAGACGACGGCCAGGGCGTGGACACCCAGGCAGTGCTGAACAAGGCCATCCGCCAGGGCCTTGCCGCCCCCGACCACGATTACAGCCAGAAGGAAATCCTCAATTTCCTGATGATGCCCGGCTTCTCCACAAACACCGAAGTTACCGAATACTCCGGCAGAGGGGTCGGAATGGACGTGGTGAAGAAAAATGTGGCCGACGTGGGCGGCACAGTGACCATCTCCAGCGAGTGGGGCAAGGGCATGACCACCACCCTGAAAATCCCCCTAACTATGGCCATTATGGACGGTATGGAGGTCTCCGTGGGCAACTCCATGTTCACCATCCCCATCAACAGCATCCAGTCCTCCCTGAAGGTGGCCGCTAAGGATGTCATTCACGACCCCGCTCAGGGCGAGATGGTCAAGATTCGAGACAATTTCTACCCCATCATCCGGGCCAAAGAGCTGTTTCAGATGGAGCAGGGCTGCGACAACATTGAAGAGGGTATCCTCATGTGGGTGGAGTCCGGCGAGCACTCCTACTGCCTGTTTGTTGACGAGCTGCTGGGCGAACAGCAGATCGTGGTAAAGCCTCTGCCCAACTATATCAACGGCTTTGGCGTTAAAAATTACGGCATTAACGGCTGCAGCATCCTGGGCGACGGCAGCATCAGCATTATTCTGGACGTGGTCAACGTCTATACCGCCGCCCACAGCTCCGTCTATTGATTCGGGACATAAAAGAAGGGAGAACTTACTATGCAGCAAACGGAAGAAGTATTGTTCGCAACGGAAGATCAGGTGGATGAATACACCGGCCAGCCCACTGAAATTCAGGCTGAAAAATATTTAATCTTCTCCTCCGACGGCCTGATGTACGGCATCAAGGCCGAACAGGTGAAGGATATTATCACTGACTACTCCATCACCTATCTGCCCCAGGTGCCCAGCTATGTCAAGGGCGTTATTAACCTGCGCGGCCAGATCATTCCCATCATTGATATCCGCCTGCGCCTGGGCAAAATGCCTCAGGACAACTTCTGCGGCATCGTGGTGGACGTGGACGGCAATATGGTCGGCATTCTGGTGGATATGGTGGAGCAGATGGTAGACGTCCCCCTGGACTCCATCCTGCCCGTGCCCACCAACTCCACCAGCCAGGCCATGGTTTCCGGCATGTGCACCCTGCCTGACGGCAACACCATGCTGGAGCTGGACTGCGAGCTTCTGCTCCACGACTGATCCAGAACTTCACCTAAAGGGAGGAAGCCCCGGGATGATAACGACCATATCGGATGAAGATTTTCGCAAACTGACGAATTTTATTAAGAGCGAATACGGCATCACCCTTCAGGAGAAGCGACAGCTGGTCACCAGCCGGCTGTCCTCCCTGCTGGCGGAGGATGGTTGCTCCAACTTTTCCCAGTTTGTCAGCCAGCTTCTGAAAGAGAGGAATCCTCAGAAAATTGAGAAGGTTCTCAACCGGCTGACCACCAACTACACCTTTTTCATGCGGGAGACGGAGCATTTCGACTTTTTCTCCAAGGTCATTCTGCCTGAGCTGATACGAAAGTATCAGAGCCGCAAGGTGCTGTCCATTTGGAGCGCCGGCTGCTCCAGCGGCGAGGAGCCCTACAACCTGTCCATGTACATAAAGGACTATCTGGGAATGCAGGCCAGCCAGTGGGATACCCGCATTCTGGCCACCGATATCTCCCAAAAGGCGCTGGCCAACGCCAAAAAGGGTGTCTACGAGCTGCCTGACACCCTCCCCCCCGCCTGGCGGAAGAAATATTTCCGTCAGGTAGAGGGCAACCGGTATGCCGTCAGTCCGGAGATCCGTGACAATGTCATTTTTCAAACCTTTAATCTGATGAACCCCATCAAGTTCCGCCTGAAATTTGACGTGATTTTCTGCCGCAACGTTATGATATACTTTGACCAGCCCACCAAAGATGCCTTGGTGCGCCGGTTTTACGACGCCACAAACCCCGGAGGCTATCTGATGATCAGCCACTCGGAGAACCTGAGCAAAGACGCTCCCTATGTGACGGTGGCGCCGTCAACCTTCCAGAAAAAATAGCCTTTGTCCCGGCCCGGTTTTCGGGCCGGGATGAAGTATAACTCCAGTGAAAAAGGAGTGACCTCAATGTGGTCGGCCAATAAAAAAATTCGCGTCCTGGTGGTGGACGACTCTGTTCTCGCCCGCACAATGATCACCCAGGGCCTGTCCAAAAACCATCGCCTTGAGATTGTGGGAACCGCCTTCAACGCACAAGATGCCATGGTCAAGGTGGGCCAGCTCAAGCCGGATGTTATCACCTCCGACGTGGAGATGCCCGGCATGAGTGGGATTGAGTTTCTGAAACAGTTGCTGCCCCGATACCCCTTGCCTGTGATTTTGGTGTCCTCCCTGGATCTGCGTGTATTCGACGCTCTGTCCGCCGGCGCAGTTGATTTTGTGCGCAAGCCTGAGCCTGGACAGAACGACAGCTTTATCAGCAACCTCACCCAAAAGGTGATTTCCGCCGCTGGAGCCCGTGTCCGTCCCCGGCCCGGCATTCAAACGCCACCGGCCGCCACGAAGCCCGGCATGGCCCGCGTGACCGCTGGCAGTGCCCCTTCCATGCCCACTCCCCCCCTGCTTGGGAACCGCCCTACGCTGGACAACGTGATTATCGGCCTTGGCGCCTCCACCGGCGGGACCGAGGCCACACTGGAGGTGATGCGCCGCCTGCCCGCCGACATCCCGGGCATGCTCATTGTGCAGCATATGCCCGTGGGCTTTACTCAGATGTACGCTGATCGTCTCAACCGACTGTGCCACATGGAAGTGCGCGAGGCCAAGAGCGGCGATGAGATCCGCCGGGGCCTAGCTCTGTTGGCTCCAGCCGATTTTCAGATGCGCATCGTGCGATCTGGCTCCCGGTATACAGTGAGCTGTCTGCCCGGAGAGAAGGTCAGCGGACACCGCCCCTCGGTAGACGCCCTGTTCTTCTCTATGGCGGAACATGTCAAGTGCAAAATGGCGGGCATTATTATGACCGGCATGGGCCGGGACGGCGCGGACGGCCTATTGCAAATGCGCAAGGCCGGGGCCTACACCATCGGTCAGGACAAGGAGTCCAGCGTGGTGTACGGTATGCCTATGGTGGCCTACAACATCGGGGCCGTCCAGATTCAGGGCTCCTGTGAGGATATCGCCGGGATTTTGCTGCGCCAGCTGCACAAATGGTAATCGCCTTGTCTCTTCATTCATTGAAAAATGTTTACCAGAGCGGCTTCGTTGATGCCACTCTGGTTTTTTTAAAAAATTTGCGAAAAGGGGTTGACTACTGGTTAAAAACTGGTATAATATGTTCTGCTGTCCCGCTTGACCAGGACAGTGGTACATGCAGTAGTATCGAAGTGGTCATAACGAGCACGACTGGAAATCGTGTAGCCTGATAAGGGCTCGAGGGTTCGAATCCCTCCTACTGCGCCATGATAAGTTGACAGACTACACCAAGGGAGTAGTCTGTCAACTTTTTATATTTAAATTTAGTAAACTCATTGCGCCGCAGTAATTTCACTGCGGTATTTTTATTTATAGAAGGAGAATTATAATGAA
>JAAWCR010000159.1 GCA_022793355.1 Lawsonibacter sp.
AACTGGGTTCCGGTGGACCGGACCGCGGAGTATGATGTTCTGCTGCGCAAGTACATTGAGGACCGGACCCTCTATGAGCACAACACGATTGACAGCGACTATAACCGTTACATTCTGGATGTGTTTGCCAACGCCCCCGCCAGCTCTTCCCAGGCGGTGCAGGAGAGGGTTCAGGGGGAAATCGCCCTTCTGGCGGAGGAGATTAACGCGCTCCAGAGCATCTACTACGAGACCAACGACGAGTACAACGAGTATCTGGGCGCACAGAACATTGTGATGCTCTCCAGCGTCCGGGTTACGGAGCGGTTTCCCATTCTGATTTTCACCATCCTCATTGTGGTGATTTTCGGTGCGCTGGGCTGTGCCGGAGCGGCGCTCTTCGGCAGGATCGAGGACTTTATCGAGTATTACGCCTTTACCAACAAGGTGGATGGCCTGCCCAACCGGGCCAAGTGCGACCAGTTCATAGCCTCCCGGGAGGGTCGGCCGCTGTCGGAGAGCTTTACCTGCATTGTGTGCAGGTTGGGGAATCTGCAATCGGAAAATGTTCGCCTGGGCCGGGAGGCCGGGGATCAGATGCTGAGGGATTTCGCTGGAATGCTCACCTCTATCTTCCCGCCTTCTGACAAGCTGTTTGTGGGCAACAACGGTGCGGGGCAGTATCTGGTCTTTGTGGAGTCCCTGGAACCCGAGCAGGCGGAGGCGGCGCTGTTCCAGATCCAGGTTGCCCTGGAGCAGAAGTCACAGGGGCGGGGGTACCGGCTGGAGCTCCAGCACGGCTTTGCGCAGGCGGGTGCAGACCAGTGCTATTACATCCGGGAGCTGCTCTCCGCCGCCATCAGGCGTGTGGGAGCCGCCGGCCCCAAGGCCAGGGCTGAGGCTGGGAGGAAATGAGAAGCGGCGCCGTGTGAAAAATGAAGGGATGCCCGGCTGCGGGGGTACCTGACGGCCGGGATGTGCGCTGAAGCTTCGGAGGAAATGTATCGGAAAAGGGGGCGAGTGCGGTTTGACTTCCGCTGTATACATGGTTCTGGCCACCGGCATGTTTTTCTTCCAGGACACCTATTTTTCCGTGGGAGGCATGGAGCTAAGCCTAAAAAACCCCTGTGCGCTGGCCATTCTGTTCCTGGCACTGCTGAACTTCATTGCGACGGTGCGGCTGGACCGCCTGACGCTCCTGACCCGCTATACGGTGGTCCAGGCGCTGCCCTGCCTGGTTCCACTGGCCTTTTCCGCCTTAGTCTGGGTGATCGCCAGGGCGGAGAGCGCCGCCGTTTTAAACGGTGTTTCCATGATTGCTCCGCAGCTGCTATCGGTACTGGTGGCCGCTGCAACCCTGTATCTCTTCGGGGGCAGGGGGCTCTGGTACTGCCTGGGGGCCATGTGCGCGGCAAATTTCCTCAGCGTTCTGGCCGTAATTTATGCAGGGGGACTGGCCGGGTTCCTGCAAGAATTTTATACGCTTTTGGTCACCTTCACCAGAGAGACCGGGCCCTTGATGGTACAGCTGGAGAGCCATGATTTGACCTTTGCCTTCGGTCCCTTTCTGCTTTATCTGCTGCTGCACTGGAAGGAGTCGCCCCGTCCCGGCCTCTGGCTGGTCCTGATTGTCTTTTTCTCCCTGGTCGGGCTGAAGCGGATAGCCTTTCCCGCCCTGGCCCTGGGATTTCTGGCGGCATATTTGCTGCAAAAGCTGCCGGAGAAGGCGGCCAGGCAGACCGCGCTGTGCGCGGCCATAGCGATGATGGCGGGCAGCTTCCTCTATATTGCAGGGATCCGCTACGGTCTCTTTGAATTCCTGGAGACGCAGCTCGGGCTCGACACCAAGGGCCGGGCGCTGCTGTTTGCCAATGTAGCGCCCTACTACGAGATCAGCTTTACCTACATGGGCAGAGGAACGGGGTTTGAGCGCATGGTGGAGTGGTTTTCGGGGGCGGTGCAGGCGGAGCCCCTGCGCACGCAGACCCAGATTCACAACGATTTTCTCCGCATGTACCTGAACATCGGTTTCATCGGGTACTGGGTCTGGCTCTGGAGCTGGCTGCCCGCCCGGCTGGGCTACTGGTTCCGCCAGGGGGGAAAGGACGCGGGCTGTCTTTTCCTGGGCGTCTGCGTCTACTGCTTCGTCCTTTACGCCACGGACAACACAATCTACTACCCCTACACCATGATTGCCTGCGCCATTGTTCCCATGGCCTGCCGGTTCGACGCCCAGGCGAAGACGGCACTTGAGAGGCGCTGCGCCCAGTGGAGCGGAGAAGAGGTGGAGGGGGCCGGCGGAGAACGCCTGAACCTTGGGAGGTGAGCCGGCTTGAACAAGAGAAAGATGCGGGTCTGCTTTGCTGCTTCCTCCGGGGGGCATCTGGCGGAGCTGATGCTGCTGCGCCCCCTGATGGAGCGGTATGACAGCGTTCTGGTCACGGAAAAGACGGCCTATGAGACGGACGTGGGCGAGATACGGCGGCGCTACCTCGTACAGGTCAACCGCCGGGAGCTCACCTGCCTCCCCCGGCTGGCAATCAATGCCCTCCGCTCCCTGGGAATCATCCTGCGGGAGCGCCCGGACGTGGTGGTCTGCACAGGGGTCCTGGCGACGGTGCCCATGTGCCTGCTGTGCAAGCTGTTTGGAAAAAAGCTGGTGTATATCGAGTCCTACGCCAAGGTGCGGACGCCCACCTTGACTGGGAAGCTTCTTTATCCCTTTGCGGACCGTTTCTACGTCCAATGGCGGGAGCTGCTGGAGTTCTATCCGAAGGCCGTGTATGTGGGCGGTGTCTATTGAGGTGACAGGATGATATTTGTAACGGTTGGGTCGCAGAAGTTTCCCTTTGACCGGCTGATTCAAAGGGTTGACCAGATGCTTGAGGAAGGGGTGCTTGGGGAGGAGGTTTTCATCCAGACGGGGACCAGCGATTATGTTCCCCGCTGCCGCCATCAGCCGTTTTGCGAGCGGGAGCAGTTTGAGGAGCTGCTGGAGGCCTGCTCCATTCTCATTACCCACGGCGGCGCGGGTACAATGGTGGAGGCCGTAAAACGGGGGAAGCGGGTGGTTGCGGTTCCCCGCCTTGCCCGGTATGGGGAGCACGTGGACGACCACCAACTGGAGCTGGCGGGCCGGTTTGACGGGATGAATCTGCTCTGCGCCTGTGTTGACATAGAGCGG
>JAAWCR010000160.1 GCA_022793355.1 Lawsonibacter sp.
GGATGTCCCCGCCGTGCTGGAGGGGGGCTGCTATCTGGAGACGGACATCACCCCGGAGCACGCCCGGAGCATGCTGGAGCTGTGGCGGACCAAGGAGGTGGTCCACATTGTCGCGCTCCCCTCTCTGGACGCGGTCTGCGTGGTGTGCCACCTGAACGACGACGCTTGGAACGCCAGCCTGCTGCGGGCGGACAAGCTGGAAAATTACAACGAAGTTGTCCAAATCCTCTTTTCCGATTCCGCCATCAAAAAGGCGGCCCACGGGGTAAAAAACCTGTGTCGGGCTCTGCTGGCTGAGGGCATTTCCCCCGCCGGCTTCGTATTCGACACCGAGGTGGCCGCCTACCTCCTGGCCCCCAGCGACGGCAGCTATGAGCTGGATAAGCTGGGCCTGACCTACTACAGCCAGCAGTTCCCCAAGGCGTCTGTCTACCTGGAGGAGGGGGTATTCGGCCCCCTGTCCGACCCGGAGCCCCCCGCTGAAGCCATGATGCGCCACTGTCTCCTCATCGATGCCCTGCGGGACACCCTTGCCTCCCGGCTCCAGGAACTTGGGATGTGGGAGCTGTATGAAACGGTGGACCTGCCCCTGTGCTGTGTGCTGGCCGAGATGGAGACCGAGGGGTTCCTCATTGACCGGGGGGCGCTGGCAGCGTTTGGAGAGATGCTGTCCGAGCGGATTGACGAGGTCCAGAAGACCATCTACGCCCTGGCCGGAGAGGACACCTTTAATATCAACTCCACCCAACAGTTAGGGGGGATTTTGTTTGATAAATTAGGTCTTCCTCCGGTAAAAAAGACCAAAACCGGCTACTCCACCAAGGCCGACGTGCTGGAAAAGCTCCAGGGCCAGCACCCCATTATCGACAGCATTCTGGAGTACCGCCAGCTTACCAAGCTGAAATCCACCTATGTGGACGGCTTAGGCAAGGTGGTCGGCCCGGACGGGCGGATCCACACCTCCTTCCAGAACACCGTCACCGCCACCGGGCGGCTCAGCTCCACCGAGCCCAATTTGCAGAATATTCCGGTGCGCACCGAATTGGGGGCGGAATTGCGGAAAATGTTCGCCGCCCCCGCCGGGAAGGTGCTGGTGGACGCCGACTACTCCCAAATTGAGCTGCGGCTGCTGGCCCATATGGCCGGGGATCAGGCCATGATTGACGGTTTTAAAAGTGGTGAGGATATCCACACCATTACCGCCTCCCAGGTCTTTGGCGTGCCCGCGGCGGAGGTCGCGCCCCAGATGCGAAGAAGCGCAAAAGCTGTCAATTTTGGCATTGTTTACGGCATTTCCCCCTTCTCTCTGTCCCAGGATATTGGAGTTTCTGTCCAGGAGGCCAAGGAGTATATGGACCGGTATTTTGTCCACTATTCCGGGGTGCGGGCCTATATGGACGGGGTGGTGGAGCAGGCCAGGCAGGCCGGGTATGTGTCCACGTTATGGGGACGGAGACGGTGGATTCCTGAGATCAAATCCTCCAACTTCAACACCCGGTCCTTTGGGGAGCGGGTGGCCCTCAACGCCCCTATTCAGGGGACTGCCGCCGACATCATCAAGCTGGCCATGATCCGGGTCCGGGACCGACTCCGAGCTGAGGGGCTGGAGGGAAAGCTGGTTCTTCAAGTCCACGACGAGCTGATTGTGGAGTGTCCCGAGGCCGAGGCTGAGGCCGTGTGCAGGCTGGTGGAGGAGGAGATGGAGGGGGTTGCCGCCCTGTCTGTCCCTCTACTAGCCGAGACCCACGCCGGAAAAACCTGGGCTCAGGCACATTGACCGCCCCACGCGGACATTGAATACAAAATGTAATATCCCGTGAAATAATACAGCCCAAAATGCAGCAAAACAGGCCCTTTTATGGTGCAAAACCGGGTGCTGATTGTCCGAAATTGGTACTGTCCGTGCAGGACAGACGTTTTGCAGAGAGAGCCAAGGAACCACTTATCCGCCAAAAACGACCGACTGTCTCAAATCGGTTGCGGGGAGGAATTTCCTCTGATATATTGAGGGGGACCCTAAGGCCGGGCCGCCGAGGGCGGCGGCCCCTACAAGATAGGAGGTCGTCCCATGGAAAATCGCACCGACAAAATTCTGTTGGCCGTATTTCTGCTGTCCCTACCCGTTCATGCAGCTATAGCCTATACCTATATCACCTACGACTTCGGCCAGTCCACTCCAAGTTACTTTGAAATCTGGTTTGCCCGCCGCTTTCTCTTTTGGATGTCCCTGGGCTTCCACGCCGTCCCAGCGTTCTGTTTCCAGCTCCTGCTGTGCCGCCGAAAGCGGCGCTGGGTGGCCGCAATTCCTGCGCTGGTGATCGTAGGTGCGGTGCTGTTGTTTGCTTACGGCTTTTTTACTGCCATCGGCTATGATACCTTGGGATGGGCCCTTCTGATGATCCTGTCCATCGCCCCGGCGGCTGGGTGCGCTCTGGCCTGGGCGGTGTACGGTTTCCACCAACTCTATAAGCGAGGTGACATCCGTGGATAACGCCATCTATATCGTCTTTTCCGCCACCCCCACCGGGATGGGGCGGCTTATCCGCAAGGCCACCCGGAACCGGTACAATCACGTGTCCCTCTCCCTCAGCCGGGACATCCGCAAGATGTACTCCTTCGCCCGGCTCCACCGGGCCATCCCCCTGTACGGCGGCTTTGTGGTGGAGTCCATTCTGCGGTATCAGTCCTTCGCTGGGGCCGCAAAGGTAAAAATTTGCCGGATTGAGGTCCCGGAACCCCGGTTTACCTATCTACGCAACTACCTGGAGCGACTATGGAACGAGCGGGAGGAGTACATCTACAACACCCCCGCCGCTCTGGCCTCCCTGGTCCATCTGCGGCCCGCCATCACCAAGGCCTACACCTGCGTCACCTTTGTCCAGGGGGTGCTGGTCCGCTTTCAGCTGGCCGGGGTGACGGACGCCGACAGCCCCACCGTCCGGGCGCTGGAGCGCCGGCTGGCCCCCTATGTCCTCTATGAAGGGCCTGCCCCCGCCGCTGCCGGGGACTGGGGGGAGGACAGCTACCCGGCCCAGACCACCACCCGCTACGCCGTCTATACCACCGCCCGCCACTTCGGCCGCCTGGCCAAGCGGGTCCTCATGGGGGTGACCTGAATGAAAGACAGGAACTGGGTCTGGAGAGGCCTGCTGCTGTTAGGGCTCGCTCCGTTTTTGTTCGCCCTTGGCTTCTGCCTCCTCAGCTGCCTGCTTGACAGCGGCAAAACATCATTTTGGGAGTACCTGGTGATGTTCAGTTTTTTATATTGGTACGCATATGTAATTGGAATGATTTTGCTCGTACTGTCCGCCGTATGCAGGGAGAAATCATGAACATGGATAAAACCAGAAGAAACGCATATGGAGTCATGCTCCTTGTTCTGATAGGCTGCGGGATCATGGCCTGGGTGGAAGGGGCTCTGCGCCCGGTCTATCCGGTGAAGTCTGCCCTGAAAATCGCCGTGTTTCTGGGCTGCGTCGGGCTGTATACGCTCCTGTCCGGGGACAGGAGCCCCTTCCGTGTTCTGCGGCGGGCCGGGGCTGTGAGGCTGGCCGCCCCCCTGGCCCTAGGGGTGCTGGTGTTCCTCCTGGGAGGCTATGCGCTTCTCTCCCCCTGGCTGGACCTGTCCGCCATCCCGGAAAATTTGGCCGCCAAGGAGGGCATCACACGGGAGACCTTTCCCCTGGCCGCCGCCTATATTACCCTGTGCAACTCCCTGCTGGAGGAGTTTTTCTTTCGAGGGTTCGCCTTTTTGACGCTGCGCCAGGCGGGGTATGGCAAGCTGGCTTACGGCTTCTCCGCACTGGCCTTCGCCCTGTACCACGTGTCCATCACCAGCAGCTGGGGCGCGCCGGGTCTCATCCTTTTGATGGTGGCTGGGCTTACTGCCGCTGGACTCCTCTTTGACTGGCTGGATCGGGAGGGCGGCGTGCTCCCCTCCTGGCTGGTCCATATGGGGGCCAACCTGGGCACCAATGGGGTGGGGTTTATTCTGTTTGGGATTCTGTAGGGCGCGGCGATCCGGCGCGCCCCGTAACACAAAGACGGGCCGCCGGGGTCGTCGGCCCCTGAAAATAAGGAGTGTTCCTATGTATTACGAAATTGTCCCCATGGACCGCAGCCATATCCCTCAGATCGCCGCCCTGGAACGGGCGTGTTTTTCCGACCCCTGGAGCGAAAATCTGTTGGAGGATGCCCTCTTTGACCCCCAGGCCAGCTTTATCGTGGCCGAGGACGGAGAGGAGGGCAACATTTTGGGCTACGCTGGTCTCCATGCCGTGCTGGATGAGGGGTACATCGACAATGTGGCCGTGGCCCCTGACGCCCGGCGGCATGGGGTGGCCTCCGCTCTGCTGGAGGTGTTCTGCCGCTTCGCTGCGGTCAATCTGGCCTTCCTTACCCTGGAGGTGCGCAAGTCCAATGCCGCCGCCATCGCCCTGTATGAGAAACACGGCTTCCGCCAGGCTGGCCTGCGCCCCGGCTACTACCAGCACCCCCGGGAGGACGCCCTCATTATGACACGGGAGTTTGGGGAGGAGCCCTAGGGCGCATCGTCATGCCCTTTGCTTTTTCAGGAAGCGGCGGGCCGAGATTGTCCCGCCCTGCAACATTTTCTTTGAAAGTGGTGTCTCTATGAACATTTTAGCCATTGAATCCTCCTGCGACGACACTGCCGCCGCCGTGGTCCGGGACGGGCGGACGGTGCTGTCCAGCTGCGTGTCCTCCCAGATCGAGATGCACACCGTCTACGGAGGTGTGGTGCCCGAGATTGCCTCCCGGAAGCACGTGGAGGCTGTCTCCGGACTGACTGACCGGGCTCTGGCCGACGCGGGGCTGTCCAAAAACGAGCTGGACGCCGTGGCCGTCACCTACGCCCCCGGTCTCATCGGGGCGGTGCTGGTGGGGGTAAACTTCGCCAAGGGAGCCGCCCTGGCCCTGGAACTGCCGCTGGTCCCCGTTCATCACGTGCGGGGCCACATCGCCGCCAACTACATCACCCACCCGGACCTGGAACCCCCCTTCGTTTGCCTGTGCGTCTCTGGCGGGACCACCGCTCTCGTGGATGTGCGGTCCTACACCGAGATGTCGGTTTTGGGCGGCACCCGGGACGACGCCGCCGGGGAGTGCTTCGACAAGGTGGCGCGGGTGCTGGGCATCGGCTACCCCGGGGGCGGGCCTATGGACAAGCTGGCCCAGGGAGGGGACGACAAAAAATATCCCCTGCCCGTGGCCCACGTGTCCGGGGCTGAGCTGGATATGTCCTTTTCCGGGTTGAAAACCGCCAGCCTCAACCTGATTCACAACAGCCAGCAGAAGGGGGAGGCCTTGGAGCTGCCCGCCTTCGCCGCCAGCTTCGGGAAGGCGGTGAGCGATTCCCTGGTCCCCCGGACGATGGCCACCGCCAAACGGATGGGCTATGGAAAAATTGCCGTGGCGGGCGGGGTGGCCGCCAACAGCCGTATCCGAGCCGACCTCCAGGCCGCCTGCGCCCGAAGCGGGGACCGGCTCTTTCTGCCGGAGCTGCGCTGGTGCGGTGACAACGCCGCTATGATCGGCTGTCAGGGATTTTATGAGCTCCAGGCCGGGCACACCGCCGGCTGGGACCTGAACGCCTACGCCACCCGGGATATTGCACTGGGGTGATTTAAGTCTGCAGGAATGAGATGACAAATGAGAGTATTTACTTCGGAACGCTGGTTGTTCGATGGCGAGATTTTCTCGATGAGGTTTTTATGTCACCTGTCCGCGCTTTACCCTGAGAAATTTTATCCGCGTTTTGGGAAACTCCCCTTGCACCACCTCGAAACTACAGCGCGTTTTCCCCACCGGTGTGGAAAAAGATGTGGAAAATGTGTAAAACTTTTTTGAGGCGGTATTATTGCGTAAAAATTATGTAAACTAAGAAAAGCGCGATCTGCCTTCAAACTGGGGAAGGCGGATAAAAAACATTTTTGCCCTCCCTGGCAGAACAGAAAGAAACCCCTTGTTCCGACATGGAAATAAGGGTATAATAGAGGCAGCGCAGGGAAAAAATCCTTTGGATTTCGTTCAACGGCTCTGCCGGCGGCAGGATGCGTGAGGATACAGGGGGGGTGCTTATGGCGCACGATTTGATTATTTTAGGCAGCGGCCCGGCAGGGCTGGCGGCGGCGGTAGCGGCCCGGGGCCGGAACAAGAGCATTCTGGTGATTGGAAACCGGTGGCAGGACAGTCCCTTGGCCAAGGCGGAGCGGGTGGACAATTACCCGGGGCTCCCCGGCCGGACAGGGCTGGCGCTGATGGAGGAGTTTTATCAGCACGCCGCCAGCGCGGGCGCGGAATTTGTCACCGGACGGGCGATCTCCCTGCTGGCCTGGAACGGCTTTTCGGTTACGGTGGGCAGTCAAGTCTATGGGGGAAAGGCTCTGATTCTGGCCCCTGGTGTGGTCCGGTTGGCCAAGTACCCGGGGGAGGCGGAGTTTCTGGGCCGGGGGGTGAGCTACTGCGCCACCTGTGACGGAATGTTTTACCGCGGCAAGCCGGTGACGGTGGTGGGGCTGGCTCCGGACGCCCCCCATGAGGCCAACTACCTGAGAGGGCTGGGCTGTCAGGTGGTCTATGTCTCGCCCCACCAGCCGCAGGGACTGGAGGAGGGAATTCCCTATGTGAAGGCCAGCCGGTTGGCGGTGCGTGGGGAGGACGCCGTGACCGCCCTGGAGGCGGACGGGGCCGCGCTCCCCTGCGCGGGGGTCTTTATCCTGCGCAGGGCGGTGGCCCCTACCGACCTGCTGCCCGACCTGGAGACGGAGGAAGGGGTTGTGAAGGTGGACCGGCGCATGGCCACCAACTTACCTGGCGTTTTTGCCGCTGGTGACTGCACCGGCGCGCCGCTTCAGGTGTCCAAGGCGGTGGGGGAGGGCCACGTGGCCGCTCTGTCCGCCTGCGAGTTTTTAGACCAGTAACGCAAAGGAAAGGAGCATGACAATGGTGCACTTTGATATGGAGACCTTCGACAAGGCGTTGGAGGAGGGTAAGCTGATGATGGTGGACTTCTGGGCCGAGTGGTGCGGCCCCTGCCAGATGCTGGGCCCTGTGATTGAGAGTCTGGCGGAGGAGTATGAGGGCAGGGCGGTGGTTGGCAAGGTCAACACGGACGAGGAACAGGAGCTGGCGATCCGCTACCGGGTGATGAATATCCCCACGGTTCTCTTTTTTAAAGACGGCAGGGAGATTGAGCGCAGGGTGGGAGTTATGCCCCCCGACGCCTTCGTCCAGATTTTGGAGGAGAATTTATAATCAAATAGCTTGAAAAGCAGTTTTGCTGCTTTTCAAGCTATTTGGCGATATAAACAAAAATATCCACGGAAAAAGGGCAAGACAAACCGGCATGGTCTGTGCTTGCCCTTCTTTTTTCGGAAATGCGGCCCCTGGGGACAGGATTTTTCAGCGCAGATGGAAGCCGCCTTTTCCGCTGTTTTTCACCAGGTACAGAGCCTCGTCTGCGGCCTGACTTAAGGCCTCATAGGTCTGCCCGTGGAACGGGGCGCTGGCCGCGCCCACGCTGACGCTGGCGGGGGTGTCGATGCCCTCAATCCTTAGAGCCCTGACCCGCTCCAGCAGCTCCTCGCCCTTTTGCTCCGCTGTGGCGCGGCTGTCAGAGCCGGACAGAAAGGCGATAAACTCGTCACCGCCCACCCGGGCCACAATGTCGTCGGTGCGGAAGGTCTCGGTCAGGATATGACCGATGGCGACGAGAAGCTTGTCACCGGCGGCGTGGCCGTAAGTATCGTTGACCGACTTAAAGTCGTCCAGGTCCAGCATGAACAGGATGCCCCGGGAGATCTGCTCCAGCCGGGCGTTGATCAGCTTGACGCCGGCGCGGTTATACAGGCCGGTGAGGGGATCCTGCTGGGCCTGCTTGCGCAGCTCCTGCTCTCGGTCAATCTGCATGCTGATATCCGTCAGAGTTCCAATCAGGCGGACGGACTGTCCGTCCGGGGAGAGAATCGCCTTGTATTGGCTGCGATACCAGTTGTACTCTCCATCCCGCTTTTTCATGCGGATGCGGTCGTGCTCAATCTGGTTGGCTGCCATGGACAGAGCGCCTCGGAGGATCCGCTGCACATTGTCCAAATCGTCCGGATGAAAGACGGGGAACTCCGCTTGGGCGGTGGTGATTCCCTCCAGGCGAATGCTGTCCAGCGCCAAGGTATCCAGGGCGTTGGAGGTGAATTCCAGGCTGTCATCCTCGCAGTTGTATTCGAAAAGAAGGGTGTCTTTAAACTCGGACAGGGCGTTGTAACGCAGCTGTTCCTCCAGCAGTCTGGCCCGCTGCCGCCAGGTGAGGACGCCTAAAACGGCGCACACCACCAGGCTTGCCAGCATGATTGCGGTCTGCATGACAAAGCTCCGCTCAACCTGTACGTTGGGAGACTGGGAAAACTGCACTATTCGCCAGCCATTATAACCCACTGTCGCCCAGGCCACATAAAAGCGGCCCTCCGGCGGGTCGTAGAAGAAAGAGCCGGATTCACGCGCCTGATAGAGCGTGATGAATTCCTGCCTTTCTCGGGCAGTGATGCCGTTCTCAACGCCCAGATCCCCAAGGTCCATCTGTTCGCTCTCCGGCTGACTGCCAAAGACGACGCGGCCGTCTGCCCCGGCGATGACGCTGTGGACATTGTGGAAGAAGGTGGAATGCGTGCCCTGGCGGAGAATCTGTTCGGCGTTGACCTTCGCCACCAGCACACCTGCCACCTGTCCGTTCCACTTCACTGGATGGACCGCGGTCACGCTGTAGTTTTCCCACTCGGGGGCGGGGATTAGTCCGCTGACCGCAGCCTCTCCCGACAGGACCCGGTCCGTCAGCTCCGGCGCGCTCCCGGCCCAGGGAGCGGCGCCCAGCTCCTCACGGTCCAGATAGCTCAGGTCCATGCGGTCGTCCACCAGGTTAAAGCCGTCCACCATGGGGGTGACCCAGCTCTTTTCCGGGGGATGGCCGTCCTTCTGAATGAGCAGATTGGTATTTTTCAGGGCGGTTTCCGCATAGTGGAGCAGATATCCCGCCCCGTCTCCGGCCTCTACCGTGTGGGCGGTCAGGCTTTCGGTCAGCATCCGGTCCAGCTCCTGCTCCAAGGTATGGCCGCGAATGAGCAGCATGCCCAGCACCAGGACCAACAGGACCACGACACAGCCGATAAACAGGATGGTCATCCGGGACCGATTTTGTTTTGCGGGTGCAGCCATGGCGCTCCCTCCCAGCTAAGGCGGCGTGATTTTTTAAAATGATTGTACCACTGCGGATACATTTTGTAAATATATTTGAAGAAAAAAACTTAAAATCTAACCCATGCCCACCAGGGCCTCGCCGGCCAGATAGATGTCGCCCGCTCCCACGGTGAGAATCAGATCCCCGGGCCGGGCGAGCTGCGCCAGGCAGGCGGTCACCTCCTCCAGCGTGGCGCGGCAGACCGCCCCGGGAATCCGTTCCGCCAGGGCCTGCGAGGATACTCCCAGCGTGTCCGTCTCCCGGGCGGCGTAGATCTCCGCCACCACCGCCGCATCAGCCAGCTGCAGCACTTGCGCGAAGTCGTCGAAGAAGGCGGCGGTGCGGGTATAGGTGTGGGGCTGGAAGGCGCACACCACCCGGCGGTAGCCCAGGGTTTTCGCCATAGTGAGCAGAGCCCGCAGCTCGTCGGGGTGGTGGGCGTAGTCGTCGTAGACATCGGCACCGTGGTACGTCCCCTTTTTCTCAAAGCGCCGGCCCGCTCCGGTAAACTGTGCCAGGCCTCGGGCCATATCCGCCGGGTCCACGCCCAGGCAGTAGGCAGCGGCGCAGGCGGCCAGGGCGTTGGAGAGGTTATGCACCCCCGGGACGGCCAGGTTAATGCGGACAGGGACCTCTCCCTTGACCCACAGGCCGAAGGACGCGCAACCCCCGTTCCAGGTGAGGCCGGCGGCGTGGACATCCCCTCGCTCCAGGCCGAAGGTGAGAACGGGACGATCCAGCTCGGCCAGAGCGTCCATAGCTCCGGGGTCGTCCTGGTTGACCACCACCCAGCCCTCCGCCGGAACCAGCTCGGCAAAGTGGCGGAAGGAGCGCTTGATGTCGTCCAGGTCCTTGAAAAAGTCCAGATGGTCGGGCTCCACATTGAGAATCACCGCCGTTGTGGGGGCGAAAGAGAGAAAGGAATTGCAATACTCACAGGCTTCAGCGATGATGGTATTCCCGTGTCCTACCCGATGGCCTGCCCCCAGAATGGGAAGGCTGCCCCCGATCATCACCGAGGGGTCCCGTCCGGCGGCCAGAAAGATGTGGGTGCACATGGAGGAGGTGGTGGTCTTGCCGTGGGTGCCCGCCACACACAGAGCGTTTTGGTAGTGGCGCATGAGGGCCCCCCAGGCCTGTGCCCGCTCAAAGACGGGAATGCCCGCAGCCAGGGCGGCGGCAATCTCCGGGTTGTCATTGTGGACGGCGGCGGTACGAATGACGCACCCCGCACCCTCTACGTTTTGGGGCAGATGGCCGATGGTCACTGGAATGCCCAGGGAGCGCAGATGGGCCGCCGTTCCGCTCTCCCGCATGTCGGAGCCGGTAATTTCCACGCCCTTCCCCTTTAAAACCTCAGCCAGAGGGGCCATGGATACCCCACCTATCCCGACCAGATGGGCTCGAGCGCCCGGCTTGATGTAATCTTCCACGTTCCGATTCATTGGACAGCACCTCTTTTATATGGTTTCTCTTTCTATTCTATCCATTTTTTGAAAAATGGGTGCAAATTTTACTGGTATGCGGAGAGAGAATTTGTCCCGCCCGGACGGCGGATGCGGTAGACCGAGGCCCTATGAGTTTACCGCCAGATCATAGAGCTGGTTGCGGGACAGGTTCAGCTCCTTGGCTGCACGCTTTACTGCATCCCGGAGGGACGCGCCCTCCTCCCGGAGCTTGTCCACCAGAAGCAGGCCGTCCTCCAGCGTAGCCGTGGCTTCCGCCTCGGGCTCGGTCCCCCGGACCACCAGCACAAATTCGCCCTTGGGGGTGTTCTCCTGATACCAGGCGGCGGCCTCCCCCAGGGTGGTGCGCATGACCTCCTCGTGGAGCTTGGTCAGCTCCCGGCACAGAGAGACCGGCCGTTGGGGGCCGAAGGCGGCGGCCAGGTCCTGGAGAGTGGCGGTCAGCTTGTGGGGGGCCTCGTAGAAAATCATGGTCCGGGTCTCGCCCCGAAGGGAATCCAGGTGGGAGCGGCGGTTTTTCTTGTTCATCGCCAAAAAGCCCTCAAAGGTAAAGCGGCCGGTGGGCTGTCCGGAGACGGCCAGGGCGGTGACCAGGGCGCAGGGGCCGGGAAGGACACAGACGGGAATCTGTTCCCGGACGCACCGGGCCACCAGCTCCTCCCCGGGGTCAGAGACGGCGGGGGTTCCCGCGTCGGTGACCAGGGCGCAGCTCTCGCCGGCCAGCAGACGGTTGACGACAGCCTGTCCGCCGGCATCCGTGTTGTGCCGGTGGTAGGTCACCATGGGCTTTTTCAGCCCCAGGTGGTTGAGCAGCTTTACCGATACCCGGGTGTCCTCGGCGGCGATGAAATCCGCCAGTGCCAGGGTGTCCGCCGCCCGCTTGGAGATGTCTCCCAGGTTTCCTATGGGTGTGGGGACCAGATAGAGCGTTCCGGCCATACTGTCACCCCTCCAAATTTAATACCAAAATATTATAGCACAGATGGAAAATTTATGGTATCCTTTTTGAAAATAATGTATGAAAATGCGCAGAATTCACCGGCGCGGTTTGAACGTAGAGCCGGGACCGGCGGCATGGAATGGCCGTTTGCGCAGGAAAGGCGGCTGCGGTATGAGAAAAACAGAATATCTGGGTCCCTACGCCTTATCCTGGCCTGAGGGCGTTTTTCCCCTGGGGGGCGACGCCCTGGCGCTGGGGGAATTCGCCTCGGTCAGGCCGGGCTGGCGGGTGTGCGACCTGGGAACGGGCAGCGGAGTCCTGCTCCTGCTGCTAGCCCGGCGGGCGGAGGGGCTGGCCCTCACCGGGGTGGAAATCGACCCCCTGTCCGCCCGAACCGCCCGGGAAAACCTGGAGGCCAACGGTCTGGCCGGCGAGGTGCTTTGCACCGATCTGCGGACCGACGCTCTCCCCGCAGGGAGGTTCGACCTGGCCGTGTCCAACCCGCCCTACTTCCCTGTGGGCAGCGGGAGGAGCGGCGGCCCCGCCCGGAGCGAGGAACGCTGCGTCTTGGCAGAGCTATGCGCTGCCGCCGGGCGGCTGGTGAAAAACGGGGGGCGTTTCGCCCTGTGCCACCGCCCGGAGCGGCTGGTGGACGTCCTGTGCGCCCTCCGGGACAACAACCTGGAGCCCAAACGCCTGAAACTGGCCGCCCACGGGCCGGAGTATCCTCCCTCCCTCCTGCTGGTGGAGGCGGTAAAACAGGGGAAGCCGGGGGTGAAAATTGAACAGTAGGGGCGGATAATATCCGCCCCTATGTATTAAAAAGAGGGCCTAAAGGCCCTCTTTTCACCGCTGATATTCAAATTCCAGGTCGTACATGGACACAATGTCCCCGTCCTTGATGCCCATCTCCTCCAGCTTGTCGAACAGGCCGGACTGGCGCAGCTTCTGGTCAAACCAGTTCCGGGACTCGTAGTCGCCGAAGTTGACGTTGGCGATGAGCCGCTGGAGCCAGGGGGCGTCCACCACCCAGGTGCCGTCGAACTCCTGGATATCCACCACCCCGCCGGTGTCTACCTCGGGGGGGCGCTCCACATAGGTGGGCTCGTACACCGCCACGGGGGGCAGCTCCTGGAGCAGCTGGGCGGCGCGCAGTACCAGCTCCCGGGTGCCCTGGTGGGCGGCGGCGGAAATCTCCACCAGCTCTAGCCCCAGGCCCTCCACATGGGAGCGAAGCTGGTCCAGCAGGGCGGGGTCGGTCATAATGTCTGTCTTGTTAGCCGCGACGATCATCTTCCGCCCGGCCAGCTCGGGGGAATATTGCCGCAGCTCCTCGTTGATGGCCTCGAAGTCGGCAACCGGGTCCCGGCCCTCAGAACCGGACACGTCCACCACATGGATAAGCAGCCGGCAGCGGTCGATGTGCCGCAGGAAGTCGTGGCCCAAGCCGGCCCCCTCGGCCGCCCCCTCGATGATGCCGGGGATATCCGCCATGACGAAGGAGACCCCCTCCTCCACGTAGACCACCCCCAGGTTGGGGAAGAGGGTGGTGAAGTGATAGTTGGCGATCTTGGGCTGAGCCCGGCTGACCACGCTGAGCAGGGTGGACTTGCCCACGTTGGGAAAGCCCACCAGCCCCACGTCGGCCAGCAGCTTCAGCTCCAGCACCACGTCCCGAGTCTCGCCGGGCAGCCCCGCCTTGGCGAACCGGGGCACCTGACGGGTGGGGGTGGCGAAGTGCTGGTTGCCCCAGCCCCCGCGGCCCCCGCGGCACAGGATGAAGCGGTCGGTCCGGGACATGTCCTGAATAATCTCCCGGGTCTCGGCGTCACGGATAATTGTGCCACGGGGCACCCGGATGATAAGGTCCTCGCCGTCTTTGCCGGTGCACCGCTTGCCCGCGCCGTCGGCCCCGCTGCCCGCCGCGTATTTGCGCTTGTAGCGAAAATCCATCAGGGTGGACATGTGGTCGTTGACCTCCACGACAATGTTTCCGCCCCGCCCGCCGTCGCCGCCGTCGGGGCCGCCGTTGGCCACGTACTTCTCCCGGGGAAAGGACACCACGCCGTTCCCCCCGGTCCCGGAGCGGACGCTAATCTTTGCCGTCTCCACAAAGGGCGCTGCCATATCGGGTGCC
>JAAWCR010000161.1 GCA_022793355.1 Lawsonibacter sp.
GCAGTACACGTTTTGGATGTGGCTGCCTCACTGGGCCTTTTCCCTCATGGCCGTGGCCCTGGTTCTGCTGACCAGAAACACCACGCTTGGCATCATTCTGTCCCTGGTAGCCGGAAGCGGGCTGACGGCTGCTCTGGTGGGAACGCTGGGCAGGCTGCTGCGCTGGCCTCCCCTGGAGCAGTATTTTCTCGCCGCTGTGGTAAAGGGTGTCTACACGCCGGAAAGCGGGATTGCTCCGATTGGAATTGTTTTGGCCTGCACCATTACCTGGTCGGCTGTCTACGAGATTGGAAGTCTGCTGTTGATGGAGAAGCGGGACATTTAAGGAGGAATTTTCGTGCTGCCTGCCCTGATTTTAGCCCTGGTAGCCCTGGGGATCACTCTGCTGCGCCTGTGGTCTTACCGCGCCCAAATGCTGGAGATGGCCCAGGTGCTGGAGGAGACACCCGTAGAGAGCAATTTGCGCCTGACGGTAAGTATGTCCGGCACGGCGCCCCGGCGGCTGTGCCAGGCGATGAACGCCCGGCTGGAGGAGGGGCGGCGGCTCCGCCTGGAGCCCCAGAAACGGGAACAGGAGCTGAAATATACCATGGCCTGCATCTCCCACGACATCCGTACCCCTCTGGCCGGGGCTATGGGCTATTTGCAGCTGCTGGAGGGGGAGCCTGACCGTCAGCCGGAGTATCTGGCCATTGTGGGCAAGCGGCTGGAGGAGCTGGAAGGGCTGTTGGACGAATTGTTTCTATACACCCGCCTGCTGAATGATCCCCTGCCGGCGGAATGTGGTACACTGGCAGCCTTGCCGCCCCTGTGGGATGCCCTGGCGGAGTTCTACCCCCAGCTGGAGGCGGCGGGAGTTGAGCCTGAGCTGCGGTTTGAGCGGGAGGACCTGAAGGTCTGGGCCAATTTGGAGGCCCTGAGCCGGGTGTACCGGAACCTTATCGCCAACGCCCTGCGCCACGGCGGCGGGAGACTGACCGTCTCCGGTCGGGACGGGGAGATCTGCTTCTCCAACAAGCTGCTCCCCGGTCCCAGGCCGGACCCGGAGCACCTGTTTGACCGCTTCTACCAGAGCAGCCCCGCCCGGGCAAAGGGTGGGGCCGGTTTGGGTCTTTCCATCGTACAGGAGCTGATGGAGCGGATGGGTGGTCGGGTGTCCGCGCATATCACAGGAGATACCCTGGAAATCAGGTTATCGTTTTCGCATACCTAGATAAAGATAAGCGGAGCGGCTATAGCCGTTCCGCCAACGAGGGGCCGGCTGTGTAGTGCTCCCCTGGACCGCATTGTGTACGGTGAAGTACTGGAGCGAAAAATCCGCCTCCATAAAAATAACGGGACTGTCCTCGACTGCTACGACAAACCTCTTTTCTGATACGATTGAGGGACGCGCCGTAAGGCGCGTCCCTGTTTTGCGGATATGAGGTTTAAGCTACAGCGCCTCCAGGCCCCGCTTGAGGCCGTCCAGCATGCAGGCGCCAGCCACGGCCCCCTGGTCGGGGACGCCGGTGGCCTTGGCGGCAAAGACGGCGGCCTTGCCAAATTTTGGGGTCATGGACTTGGTGGCCTCCACCCCTTGGGCTGCGCCCTCACAGGCGGCGTTCAGAACGGCGGCCAGATCGCCCCCCTCAGCTGCGGCCCGCTCGGCGGCTCTGGCGGCGGGGTCTACGGCGTCAAGGATAGTCCGGTCCCCCAGCTGGCACTTGCCCCGCTTCTGGATACCGGCGGCAAAGGCGGTGAGGTAGGCGGCCAGCTCGGCAGCTCCCAGCTCCGCTTTGCCCTTGAGGGCCTTGCCTCCCTCCATAATGCCGCTGGACATGAGGGTGCCCATGGTAGAGGGGACCACGCTGGACATCTTCATCCCCGCCTTCATCAGGGTCTTGCCCACGTCTCCCACCTCCATATTCTCCTGAAGCAGGCTGGGGAGCGCGCCGTAGCCCTTGTCCATGGTGAGCCCCAGGTCGCCGTCGCCCATCTGGGCGTCCATCTCACACAGCTCCTCCTTCTTTTCGGCAAAAACGGCGGCCACACCCTGAAAGAGAGCGGGGAGCTGTTCACAGGTAATTGTGTTCATAGCGGGTCCCTCCCTCACACCTGGGTGTAGAAGGGGGTGTGGACGGGCATGTCAATCCACTGCTTCATCTCCTCGCCGGCCACCTTGCAGATGGAGATGGAGGCCCCCGCCATCTCCATGGAGGTGGCGTATTCGCCCACAAAGGTGCGGTAGGTTTTGATGCCCTTCTCGTCCAAGAGCTTGCGCACGCTGCCGCTGAGGATGTACAGCTCCTCGATGGAGGTGGCCCCCAGGCCGTTGATGAGGACGCAGACCTCCTCCCCGGCGGCCACGGGCATGTCCTTCAAAATGGTGTCCAGGGACTCCTGAGCCAGCTCGTCAGCGGTCTTGATGGGACCGTTCCACACACCGGGTTCCCCGTGGATGCCCATGCCCATAGCCATCTCCCCGTCAGCCAGGGTGAAGTTGGAGTGCCCCACCTCGGGAATGATGCAGGGGGTGAGGGCAAAGCCCACGGTACGGGTGTTGTCCTTGGCCAGCTGGGCGGCGGCCAAAACCTCGTCCAGAGAGCCCATCTGAGCGGCCTTGGCCCCGGCGCACTTGTACATAAAGAAGATTCCGGCCACGCCCCGGCGGGTGGCGGGGTCGGCGTTGGAGATGACGTCGTCTGCGCCCACGATGGATTTTGTGGGAATGTCGTCCATATCGCACATCTCGGCGGCCATGTCGAAGTTCATGATGTCGCCGGTGTAGTTGCCATAGAGGTACAGAATGCCCGCGCCGGCCTCCACCTCCTTGGAGATGTTGTAAATCTGCTCGGCGGAGGGGGACTGGAACACGCTGCCCACGCCGCAGCCGTCCAGCAGGCCCTCGCCCACGTAGCCCAGGAAGAGGGGCAGATGCCCGGTGCCGCCGCCGGTGATGATCGCCACCTTGCCCGGCTTCTTCTCCGCGACGCAGTAGCAGCGCAGATCGTCCGCAGCGTATTTCACCTGACTGTGGGCGGCGTAAATGCCCTGGAGCATATCGTCTGTGTAGGCCTCTGGCGCGTTGATAATCTTTTTCATAGAAGAACCTTCTTTCCGCAAAATCTCGCCGGTCTGCCGCGGCGGACCGCCCCGGCACGGTTACCTTGATTATACCTGTTTTTTCTCCGTTCTTCAATCCTATTTTGTGGATTTTTACCGAAAACTACAGCGCCGTCCGGCGCGGCCCGGCTGCCTGAAAAAGGCCGCTTCCCCGTCGTTAGAAACGGAAGGGAAGCGGCACAGCTTTAAGCGACCGAATAGCTCCCCCGGACCAGCAGCTTCACATCGCCGGAGGCGGTCAGGGTGCGGTCGGGGATGGTGGACATATACAAGTGGTTGCGGGTCAGGGAAGCGCCGGTATTGATGGTCCCGCCGCCGGACAGATCAATGAGGGCGGGGGCGCTGTCCGCCCGGACGGTGACCGCGCCAATGCGAAGCAGCACCTCACAGCCGACCCCCAAGGACATGACCTGTCCGCCGGACATGGATACCAGGGTATAGGAGGCCGACCCGCCGGAGCCGGTCTGTCCCCCCTGCTGGAGGTACAGGTTGATCTGGTCGGTGAAGGTTTTGGTCAGCTCCCTCTGCTTGACGGCCGCGCTCTCCTCCACCTGCTTCACGATTTGGGGAATGGCGGTCTGGTTTAAGTAGCTGAGCGTGACCAACGGGTCGGTCTGGTCGCCGCCGGTGGCCAGGGTGGCCACCGTGCCCAGCAGCGAGGCGGACAGAACCAGCGAACCCAGGCGGATAACCCAACGCTTGTCTATTTTTTTCATAAGTACGCTCCTTTTTATGTAGGGGCCGCCGCCCTCGGCGGCCCGTCTTACCAGAGAGCAATCGATTCGGGCGGCCCGTCGAGGGCGGCGGCCCGTCTTGCCAGAGAGCAATCGATTCGGGCGGGCCGCCGAGGGCGGCGGCCCCTACATGGCCTACACCAATGTCTCCGGATGGAGGCCAAAGCTGACCGCGATGGCGGCGTCCACCTGACGCATCACGCTGTCGTCCAGACGGCCCATCTTCTCCCGCAGGCGGCGCTTATCCAGGGTGCGCACCTGCTCCAATAAAATAACCGACTCCTTGGGCAGGCCGCAGCTCAAAGGCGCCACTGAAATGTGGGTGGGCAGCCGGGCCTTCCCGGTCTGGGAGGTAATGGCCGCGGCAATGACGGTGGGGCTGTGCCGGTTGCCTGTGTCATTCTGCACAATCAGGACAGGACGCACTCCGCCCTGTTCGCTGCCCACTACGGGGCTTAAATCGGCGTAGAAGATGTCGCCTCGTTTTACGCTGTTATCCAAGTACATTCACACTCCGCTGGAAGATAGTACCGCGTTACGGCCGGCGTGCGGCCTTATGTAACGCTGTGTACTATGATTCTCCCACGGGGCGGCGGGGTTTATACCATATCTGGGAAGAGAATTTGAACCGTCAGACGGCCGCAACGGCCCCGGCCCACTCCAATGTCCGCCGCACCCTGTGACCCCAGGGAGCAGACCCCCTGTGCTCCATCCCATCCTATGTGCGGAAGGGCCGGGCGGTCACGGCGGGGGACAGGCTTCCGGATGGCCTGTCCACGGGCTTTTTCACGGATTTTTACAGAATTTCAGTCCCGCCCTCCAAATAGATACGGGGAATCCGGGGTGTGATCTGGCACAATAATTCATAGGGAATGGTCCCGGCCAGCTTCGCCGCTCGCTGCGTCAATTTCGGTCCGTAGACGGTGGCCACCTCGCCGGGCTGTACATCCTCCAGGCCGGTGACGTCTACCATACACATATCCATGCAGATCCGGCCTACAATGGGGCATGGAATACCGCGAATCAGCATGTCCATCTCGTTGGACAAAGCTCGGGGGTAGCCGTCCCCGTAGCCGATGGGCACAACAGCCAGCCTGGAAATCTGGTGCAGTGTGGCGGTGCGGCCGTAACTGATAAAGCTCCCGGCGGGGAGGGTTCGGACAACGGCGATCCGGCTTTTCACCGTCATCACCGGCTTTAAGCCCGGGTTGTCCATTCCGGGCGCAGGGCAGTAGCCGTACAGGGCGATGCCGGGGCGGATCATGTCCACACTCATCCAAGGGTAGTTTAACACGGCGGCGCTGGCCGCGCAATGGTAAATTTTAAAATCGACGCCCTGATCGCGCAGTTTCCCGTAGACGCCCTCAAACCGATTCATCTGGGTCCGAGTGTACGCTTCACTGCCGTCGGCGTCGGCGAAGTGGGTAAAAATGCCCTCCGCTTCCAGGCCGGGCAGAGCGCACAGGGCGTCGATGTCCATGGCCGCGCCTTCCAGCGCGGCCTCGCCGTCCTCGCCCCACACAAACCCCAGCCGGCCCATGCCGGTGTCCACCTTCACGTGAATCTTCAGCGTCTTTCCGGCGGCTACGGCGGCGGCGGACAGGGCCTCTCCCGTGACCAGGTCGCCCACCGTCTGGGTGACGTCGTACTCCAGCAGCTCGCCGGCCAGCTCGGGGGGTGTTTGGCCTAGGCAGAGGATGGGCAGGGCAATCCCCGCCTGGCGCAGCTCAATGGCTTCGTCCAGACAAGCCACCGCAAGCATGTCGGCCCCCAGACTCTCCAGCTTTTTTGCCACGGGCACCGCCCCGTGGCCATAGGCGTTGGCCTTCACCAGGCCAAGAAACTTGGCCTCGGGGGCGAGCCCCCGCAGGAGGCGATAGTTGTGGGCCAAGGCGTCCAGGTCGATCTCCGCCCAAGTGCGGACTGTTCTTCTGTCTGGCATTAAAATTCCTTCTTTTGCATAGGCGGCCTGTGGCCGCCCGTCTAAAATATGTACCATTCCTTTGCTAATGGATCGTCGGAGCCGTCGCGTCCCACGGACTACCCCGCCGTAAAATCGGAAAATTCGCACAGGATCACCCGAAAGCCGTCCACGGAGATTTCTCCCTGGACCAGGGCGTGGGAGGACACGTCGAACCACAGGGCGGTCTCGGTGCCTGTGCCGGGAGTTCCGGCGGGGTCGCCGCAGTCCACCCGGAGAAGGGTTCCTTCCTCCTCCAGAGCACAGGCGGTCATGTAGCCCGACCGGGCCGCCTCCAGCAGAACCGGGATGGAGGAGACGGGGGAGAGGCCGGAGGGGTCCAGCGGGCCGGTCTCCACCGACACGCCGTCAAACTCCAGCCGGTTTTCCGCACCGGCGAGCCGGGCGGTAAGCCCCGCTACCGTCTCCGGGACGGAGAGGGTGAGCACGGTTTCTTCCCCATTGACCGCCGCGGACATCTCATACGCATACACCCGCTGGCCGTAATCTGCGGTGACGGAGGCCCGCATGGCGCACTGCTCCATAGCCAGATACTCCCCCCGGATGGTGAGCGCCAGTTCTTCCGCCTCGTTCACTCCCGCCTTGCCGCACCCGGCCAGCAGGAGGGCTGTCATTAGTACGCAAAGCAGACGTTTGCGCACGGTGTTACCTCCAAAATCGAAACTGATTCTTTCCGTGTGTGCAGGGGCGGATAGCATCCGCCCCTACGGCTCGTTGTCATCCGTCCATTCTGACAGAACCTGGGGCAACGCCTCGATCAGCTCGGAGGGCAGCATGGCGTACTCTCCCAGCCTCCGGGCGCAGGCGTCCCCCGCCAGACCGTGGAAGCAGACGGCGGCGGTCACCAGCTCCACGGTGTTGTCCCGCTCCTGACGCAGATGCTTCTGCCCCAGGAGGGCGGCGGTCATCCCCGCCAGCACATCTCCGGATCCCCCCTTGGCCATGCCGGGATTGCCGGTGGCGTTAATCCAGGCGGAGCCATCTGGGGCGGCAGTGACAGTGCCGTGGCCCTTGAGGACCAGCACACAGCCGTGATCCCGGGCAAAGTCCCGGGCGGCGGTGAGACGGTCCCGGATGGGCAGGGCGCAGCCGATCAGCCGGGAAAACTCCCCCTCATGGGGGGTGAGGACGGTGAAAGCGGAGCGTTTGTCCAATACATCTATATGCCCGGAAAGGGCGTTTATGCCATCGGCGTCCAGCACAATAGGGGTGTCCAGGTCCGCCAGCAGGCGGAGCACCAGTGCTTCCGTCTCTGGAGCCCGTCCCAATCCGGGACCGATGAGGGCCGCGTCACAGCCCTTTGCTTTCTCCAAAATGGCGGCATAGTCCTCCGGCAGGGGAAACGGCATGGCCTCGTCGCACTTGACGGCCACGATGGGGTAAATATCCCGGGGCACACCTAAGTACACCAGCCCCGCCCCGGTACGCAGGGCCGCCCGGGCCGCCAGGACGGGCGCGCCGGTATAGCCCTCGCTCCCGGCCAAGAGAAAGAGTTTCCCAAAATCCCCCTTGTGGGCGTTCCGGGGGCGGAGGGGGAGGTGGGAATCGGGTTGGTGTTGGACCTCCAGCCGGGGCAGGGCCCGGAACATCTGATATTCCAGGTCGTGGGGGATGCCGATGTCCACCATGCGGACCTCACCGGCCCGGTCCGCTCCCGGACCGGAGTACAGTCCCGGCTTGCCCCGGGTGAAGGTAATTGTCACCTTGGCCCGGACCGCCTCGCCCAGGATTTCCCCGGTATCGGCGTTCACCCCGGAGGGGATATCGCAGGACACCACAGGACAGTTCATCCGGCTTTGCATCTGCGTAACGGCGGAGCGGAACACTCCCTCCACCGGGCGCTTCAGGCCGATGCCAAAGAGGGCGTCCACCATGCAGTCGCAGGTGGAAATCCAAGTGAGGATTTTCTGCTGTTCATAGGTCATGGTGGCTTCCAGGGTGGAGCGGTCGGTTATGTCCACCGAAAAATCCTCCAGACGGCCCCCGGCGGCAGTGAGCTTGTCCTCCATGGTCTTTTCGTCGGGGGTCATTTTAGCCCGGTCGCCCACGAAGAAGGCCCGGACCTGGCAGTTTCCCCGCTCCATCAGCAGGCGGGCGCAGGCCACCCCGTCCCCGCCGTTGTTGCCCGGACCGCAAAATACGGCCACCCGGGGGGTGGGGTCAGTGTTTTTCCCCTCAATGATCTCCCGCAGCTCCTCTGCCTGACGCTGTTCCTCGTCGGTGGGGGGCGGGTCGTCCTTTTTACGCATGACGATCATGGAGGAAAAGCTGCTGAGGACAGGACTGAAACCGTCCTCCTCCGGGTGGAGCAGCTCCCAGACCGTGTCCGCCACGGCCCGGGCGGCGTTTTCCATCAGCTCTAGGGAGGGGATTCCCCGCTCCTCAATGGCCCGGCGGTCCAGCTCCTTCATCTGGGCGGCGGTGGCTAAGGGTAACATGGGATACCTCCTATTTCAAAAACCCGTTGACGATCTGCTCCTCGGCCTCCTTTTCGGTCAGCCCTAAGGTCATCAGCTTGGTCAGCTGTTCCCCGGCGATCTTGCCGATGGCGGCCTCGTGGACCAACTGGGCGTCCAGGCAGTTGGCGGTGACCTCGGGAATGGCGGAGACCACCCAGATCAAGGGGGTGGACTCCACCGTCCGTACCACCACCGCCAAGCTGGGTCCCAACGCCACCCTCATCATCAAGGAGAA
>JAAWCR010000162.1 GCA_022793355.1 Lawsonibacter sp.
CTCCAACGCCCTCCAGGCCCGGTCGGACTTCTATCAGGACCATCCGGAGGCGAAAAACGCCTTTCACGTCCACATTATCGACACCCTGAACTACACCATGGGCTACGGCTGGGCGGTGGTACAGGGGGCCAAAATGGCCGCCGACGGAGCGGAACCGCAAGCGGTTGTGGACTATATTCAGGACTGGGTGGACCACGTTCACGTCGTTTTTGCTCCACTGGATCTGCGCTTCGCCAAAAAGTCGGGCCGGGTGTCCGCCGCCGCCGCCTTCGTGGGCGAGGCCCTGGGGCTGAAACCCGTCATGACCTTTCTGAATGGGGAATCCAAGATTCTCTCCAAGGTCCGAGGGGAAAAGGCGGTGATTTCCAAGCTGGTAGAGCTGTGCCGGCAGGAGCGGAAAGCCGGCTCCCCCTACCTGATGATCCAGGGCAACAACGCCGAGCAGTCCGGCAAGCTGCTGGATCAGTGCCTGCTGGAGTTGGGCGGAGAACCCGCTCTGTCCTATCAAATCGGCGGAGTGATTGCCATCAACGCAGGACCCAACCTGATTGGCTTGATTTACCGCGACTGACCTTTTCAAGCGCAGCCACTTCTTTCTGGCTGCGCTTTTTTATTTTACAGATTATTCATTTGTTTTGTGGTATGCTATGCAGAGACGTGATATCTGTCCCTGCGAGGACGTTATGTTTTGATGCAAAGGAGGCGCGTTCTATGGAACGCAGGCAGCTCACATGGCGGCAAAGGGGCGCGCTCTGGCTGCGGCTGGGCCTGCGCCTGGGATTGGCGGCGCTGGCCCTCTGGCTTGCCGCCAGCATAGGCCGGAGGCTTCTGTCCCTTTTCGCCCCCTTCCTCTTTGCCCTTATCGCCGCTGCGCTGCTCAACCCTCCGGTCAAAAAGCTTCAGAGGGCTCTGGGCTGGAGCCGGCAAGCCCTCTCGGCGGTGCTGCTGGTCCTCCTGTTCGGCCTGCTGGGCGGTGGGCTGGCTCTGCTGGGCTACGCTCTGGTGGGCCAGCTGATCTCTCTGGTGCAGAACTGGAGCGGGTTGCTGGACAGCATGCAGTCTGTGCTGGATCAGCTTGAGGCCCTGTCCGCCCACCTCCTCACCCTGGTCCCCCCGCAGGTTACCCAACTGGTGGAAGAGGCTGGGGAGCAGCTGTTTCAGTGGCTGTCTGACGCAGTACCCAACGCCCTGGCCAGCCTGGGCAAGGAGGCGGGAGAGAAAGCCATGGGGGTGCCCTCCTTCCTGGTGGCCCTCATTATCTTCGTCATGGCCACCTTTCTGCTCACAGCAGACTACCCCTACCTGCGCAGCCGGGCGGTCCAGCACACGGACGAGGCCCTGCTGCGCTTTCTGGGCCAACTGCGATCCACCGCCCTGGGCGCTTTCGGCGGCTATTTGAAGGCGGAGTTCCTGCTGTCTGTAGGGGTGTTCTTTATCCTTCTGATTGGATTTTTCCTCATCCACCAACCCTATGGCCTGCTGTTGGCCCTGGGCCTGGCCGTTATGGACTTCATCCCCATCATCGGCGCAGGAACGGTAATGGTCCCCTGGGCCTTCGTGTCTCTGTTCACCGGGGATATCCCCACCGCCGTGGAGCTGATGGTGATCTGGGGGATCATCGCCCTGTTCCGCCGGGTGATGGAGCCCAAGTTCGTGGGCGACCAGACAGGGCTGTCCCCCATTCTGTCCTTGGTGTCCATCTACGTAGGCATGAAGCTGGCGGGGGTGCTGGGCATGGTGTTCGGGCCTGTAATCCTGCTGGTGCTGCTGAACCTGACCGGCATGGGCATCTTTCGGGGGCTACGGCTGGATCTGGCCGCGGCGGCGGAGGATATCATGGCGATTTTAAGCCAGCGGCCGGAACGGTAGCCGCCTGCCGTACAGAGACAGGGGTTTTGGGGCGGCGTTCACAAATTCCTCTATATTTCCCTCGAAAAGTTCAAAAAGATATTTGTTTTTCTTCATGCTTTTTTCATATTTTGGCGTTATGATAGCCATAGTTCAAGGGAGCAACTGAAATATCCCGTTTCGAAAGGAGCGTTTTATCATGGATGAATTCAACTTTTACAACAGTGAAAACGACGGCTATCGGGGTAGCTATGGCGGCTACGTGGACCCGGAGCCCGTCACGCCCTCCTTCCAGGACAGCCCGCAGCCCCCGAAGAAGAAGCGGGGGGCGGCCAAGGTCGTCGCGCTGTTGCTGGCCTGCGCCATTGCCGGGGGCGGCGCGGGCGTGGGAGGCGCTTACCTCTATAACCGGATGGCAGCCCCTCAGAACTCCACCACCATCTATGAGGAGGAGCGTCCCCAGATCCGAACGGTAGTCAACACCAACAACGGCCAGCCCATGACCCCGGAACAGCTCTACGCCGCTAACCTGGCCTCCTGCGTCGGTATTACGGTGAATACCACAGTGAACATCTTCGGCCAGACCACCACCTCCGCCGCCTCGGGCTCCGGGTTTGTCCTCAGCCAGAACGGCTACATCGCTACCAATTACCATGTGATTGAGAGCGCGGTGAACGACCCCTCCGTCACCATCCAGGTGTCCTTTGCCAACGGTGACAAGTATGATGCCAAGCTGGTCGGCGGCGAGAAGGACAACGACGTGGCCGTGCTGAAGATTGAGGCCAGCGGCCTCACCCCTGTTACCCTGGGGGACAGCTCCAAGCTGGTGGTGGGCGAGTCCGTCTACGCCATCGGCAACCCCCTGGGCGAGCTGACCTACTCCCTTACCGACGGCTTGGTGTCTGCCCTGGACCGGCTCATCACCACCGGGGAAAACGGGGACAGCACTACCCTCAATGTGCTCCAGACCAACTGCGCCATCAACCCGGGCAACTCCGGCGGCCCCCTCTTTGACAGCTATGGCAGCGTCATCGGCATCACTACCGCTAAATACACCCAATCCTCCTCCGGCGTCAATGCCGAGGGCCTGGGTTTTGCCCTGCCCATCAACGACGTGAAGGACATTCTGGCCGACCTTATTGAGCACGGCTATGTCACCGGCAAGCCCTACATGGGCGTTCAGGTGATGAACGTCTCCTCCGAGGCCCAGCGCTACGGCATCTCCGCCGGCGCCTCGGTGACCTATGTGGCCGAGGGCTCCTGCGCGGAAAAGGCGGGCCTTCAGCCCAACGACATCATCACCGCCATTGACGACACCGCCATCGACTCCTCCTCCGCCCTCACCGCCGCCCTGTCCACCAACTACAAGGCGGGGGACACCGCCACCCTCACCGTCATACGCAACCAGCAGGAGCTGACGCTGACCATCA
>JAAWCR010000163.1 GCA_022793355.1 Lawsonibacter sp.
CCATGCGGTACTCCGAGCTGCCCCGGTTCAACTGGGTGAACGCCACCGCGGACGTGGCCATGCCCCCGGTGACCCCCCTGGACAGCCACGGCTATTTCCGCGACGCCCTGGCCGCCTCCCACATGGCCGACATGCTGGACAAGGCCAAGACTATCATCGTGGAGGTCAACCAGAATCTGCCCTGGGTCTACGGCCTGACGGGCTGTGAGATTAACATCGCCGATGTGGACTACGTGGTGGAGGGGGACAACCCCGCTGTGGCCCAGCTGGGCGGGGGCGGCGAGCCTACCGACGTGGACCGGGCGGTGGCCAAGCTCATCGTGGAGCAGATCCCCAACGGGGCCTGCTTACAGCTGGGCATCGGCGGCATGCCCAACACCGTGGGCTCCATGATCGCCCAGTCTGATTTGAAAGACCTGGGCGTCCACACCGAGATGTATGTGGACGGCTTTGTGGACATGGCCCTGGCGGGCAAGCTCACCGGCCGGAACAAGGCCCTGGACAAGGGCCGGCAGGTCTACGCCTTCGCCGCCGGCACGCAGAAGCTCTATGACTATGTGAACCGCAACCCTGCCGTTATGGCCGCCCCGGTGGACTACACCAACGATGTGCGGGTGCTGGCTCAACTGGATAACTTTATTTCCATTAACAACGCCATTGACATGGATCTCTTTGGCCAGGTCAACGCCGAGTCCGCCGGCCTGAAGCATATCTCCGGCACCGGTGGCCAGCTGGACTTTGTGATGGGCGCTTACCTGTCCAAGGGCGGCAAGAGCTTCATCTGCATGTCCTCCACCGTTACCAGCAAGGACGGCTCCGTGAAGAGCCGTATCGTCCCCACCCTCACCCCCGGCTCCATCGCCACCGACCCCCGTTCCTGTGTACAGTACATCGTCACCGAGCACGGCATGGTCAATTTGAAGGGCCTGTCCACCTGGGAGCGGGCCGAGGCCATCATCTCCATCGCCGACCCCCAGTTCCGGGAGCAGCTGATTCAGGACGCTCAAAAGATGGGAATTTGGCGCAGAAGCAATCAATAAAATGGAAACCGCCACCCCCTGAGGGGTGGCGGTTTGTCCTATTACCGCACCGGCTCGAAGTCACTGGCGGGGCGGCGGCAGATGGGGCACACATAGTCGTCCGGGAGGGTGTCGCTCTCATAGATGAAGCCGCAGATTTTGCACACAAAGCCCCGGGGCTTATCCGGAGCGGCCTCCGCCTCGGGGGCGGGCTTCTCGCCCTTTACCGATGCGGCCAGAACCTGGGCCAGGGCCTCCAATTCTCTCTCCTGACCCGGGGCCAGGGCGGACTTGAGGGTAACAGGGGCCTCCAGAACCTCCATATTCTTCATCCCGCCAAGTATTTCCGCCATCAGCTTGCCGCTGGCGGGGGCCCAGGATCCGTTTTGAATCAGGACGGCCTTCCGGTTTTGCAGGTTGTGGTGGGCCAGGTCCCGGAGCAGATGCTCCATGGTGTCAAAGATGCCGTTGTTGAAGGTGGGGGCCGCAAACACGATGTGGCTGTACTTAAAACAGTCGGAGAGCACGTAGGAGTAGTGATTGACCGACACATCGTGCATCTGGACCGGTACTCCCAGCTCCGCCAGGCGGCAGGCCAGGATGTTGGCGGCAGTCTCGGTGTGGCCGTAGATGGAGGCGAAGGGAATCACCACGCCCTGTACCTCCGGCTCATAGGAGGCCCACTTCACATACCGGTCTATAATCCGGCTGAAATCCTTGCGCCACACAGGACCGTGGAGGGGGCAGATCAGCTTGATGTCCAGGGCTGCGGCCTTGTTCAGCAGGGCCGTCACCTGGGGGCCGTACTTGCCCACAATGTTGGTATAGTACCGCCGGGCCTCATCCAGCCAGTCCCGCTCCCAGTCCACTTCGTCGGCAAAGAGCACGCCGTTCAGCGCCCCGAAGGATCCGAAGCCGTCGGCGGAAAAGAGAATCTTATCTGTGGAGTCGTAGCTCACCACCACCTCAGGCCAGTGGACCATGGGGGCCGCCACAAAGGTGAAGTTATGCCGTCCGGTGGACAAGGTGTCCCCCTCGCCCACCAGAATGGCCCCTTTTGGGTCGGCGGCGTGGAACTGGCGGATCATATTGATGGCCTTGCCGTTGCAGACAATGCGGGCCTCGGGGTGGCGCAGCATCAAATCGCCCAGGGTGGCGGCGTGGTCGGGCTCCATGTGGTGGACAAAGATATAGTCCAACTCCCGACCGCCCAGGGCGTGCTCCAGGTTCTCCATAAACTGGGTCTGAACGGAGCGGTCCACCGTGTCAAAGAGGACGGTCTTTTCGTCCAGCAGCAGGTAGGAGTTGTAGGACATCCCCCGGGGGACCGGGTGGGCCGCCTCAAATACGGGGTGCTGCCGGTCGTTGGAGCCAATCCAAATCAGGTCGTCGGTGACCTTGCGGGTACAATACATCAGAAAAACCTCGCTTTCGTACAGGAAGATTGTCGCCCCATATCATAGCATACATTTTCCAAAAATGCGATAGATTTTTTGCTCCCCGGCGAAAATTTTTTCCCTTCGCCGGAAAGGCATTGAAAAACAGCCGCCGCTTCCGTATAATGGGTGGGGCGCGGCGCGCCCTACAATCAGAAAGGCGGGACGGACATGTACCGTATTGATATCATGACATTATTCCCCGATGTGGTGGGAGATATGCTCTGTGAATCCGTTTTAGGCCGGGGACAGGAGCGGGGCCATATCCGGGTGGAGTGCCACCAAATTCGGGACTACACGGTCAACAGGCAGAAGCAGGTGGACGACTACCCCTACGGCGGCGGCCGGGGGGCAGTGATGCAGGCCGACCCCCTCTACCGGTGCTGGGAGCACATCTGCCGGGAGGCGGGGGAGCGGGTACACACCATCTACATGTCTCCGGCGGGCCGGACCTTCACACAGCGGGATGCCCGGCGGCTGAAGGACGATTACAGCCGCCTGATTCTGGTCTGCGGCCACTATGAGGGGATCGACGAGCGGTTTATCGAGGAATGTGTGGACGAGGAGATATCCCTGGGGGACTTCGTCATGACCGGTGGGGAAATTCCTGCTATGGCGGTGGCGGACGCGGTGTGCCGCCTGGTGCCCGGTGTGCTGTCCGATCCCTCCTGCTACGAAAACGAGAGCCACTGGAACGGCGCGCTGGAGGCCCCCCAATACTCCCGCCCCGAGGTTTGGCACGGCCGGGCGGTCCCCCCCGTTCTCCTGTCGGGCAACCACGCCAAGGTGGAGCAGTGGCGCCGCAAGCAGTCCATCCTGCGCACCAGACAGCGCCGCCCTGACCTGTATGAAACCCTGGATCTGTCCTCCAAAGCGGACCAGAAGCTGCTGGCCGAACTGGAGGCGGAAGAAAGCTCGGAAAACGGTTGATTTTTTTGTTGCGCCGCTGTATAATAAAAACAACCTTGGGCGGGTAAACTGACAAAATACCGTCCGCTATGAAAGGAGCGCTTTCTATGAGTTTTGATCCCTATGAATTTGACCGAGGCTACGCGTCCAGCCAGGGCGACACCCTGGGACAGTATACCGCTAAAACCTTTTTGTGGATGGTGCTGGGGCTGCTGGTTACCTTCGGCGTGGCGGTGGGCTGCTGGGTCACCAACGCCACCCTCTACGCGCTGTACTATATCCCCTATGTCCATCTGATCGTGCTGATCGCCACGCTGGTTATCTCCGTCACTATGGTTCACCGGCTGGAAAAGATGGCGGTGGGGACGGCTATCGGCCTGTTCGTGCTGTTCTCCGCCCTGTTCGGCTTTACCCTGTCCATCTATCTGCTGGTCTTTGAGCTGACCTCCGTGGTGCTGTGCTTCCTGCTCACCGCCGTCTACTTCGGCGCGTTGGCGGCTTACGGCTATGTGACCAAGCGGGACCTGTCCAATCTGCGCACCATCCTGTTCTCCGGGCTGATCTTTCTGATTATCTTCGGTGTGCTGTCCATGTTCATCCCCGCCTTGGATATGTTTGAACGGGTGGTCTGCCTGGTGGGCATCGCCGTGTTCCTGGGCTACACCGCCTATGACACCCAGAAAATCAAGGCCTTCTATGGCTACTACTCCGCCTCCCCCGAGATGCTGGCCAAGGCCTCTATTTTCTCCGCCCTCCAGCTGTATCTGGACTTTATCAACCTGTTCCTCTATCTGCTCCGTTTCCTGGGCAACAAGAAGCAGTGAGCGGATGACTGACACCGCCCCCATACGGCAGATGCCACATGGGGGCGGTTTGCTTTATCTTCCCGGCAGCTGGGGGGCCATGGCGCGGGTGTGGCGAATCTCCTCCCAGACGGTAGTTTTTTTCCAAACGCTGACAGCGGTGATAGGCAGCCACGTCAGGAGGAAGAGCCAGTAAGCGGCCAGGCCCTTCCACAGCCGGACGTCCCATTTGCCCTCCATGGTGATTACAATTCCGGCGGCCGCAGTGGCGGTGAGGGCGGCCCAGGCCAGATTGCCCAGGGCTCCCGCCAGCCCCAGCGCCAGGGCCTGAAGGAGCGTCCGTCCCCCCAAGGCGGCGGTAAAGGCGGTACACAGTAGCCCGGCCAGGGCGGCCAGCTGATAGGCGGGCAGCAGAAGGGTTGCCTCAAAGTCGAACAGGGCCAGCCGGGGCCGGTCGGATTGCGCCTGTCCCAAAGCGGGCAGATAGCGCTGGGCCACCTGAAGGGTGCCGCTGGTCCAACGGCGGCGCTGCTTAATGGACTGCTCCCAGGTGAGGGGCTGCTCATCGTAGGTGACCGCCTTGGGCACATAGGCTACCCGCTCCCCCGCCAGAACGGTCTGGGCGGTGATCTCTAAGTCCTCGCTGATGGTCTCGGTGTGCCAGCCGCCCAGCTTGTCCAGCAGCTTCTGGGTCACCATAAAGCCGGTGCCGCCCACCATGGCGGACACGCCCAGCCCCGCTTTGCCCCCGTTGTGAAAGCGGTCCATCATCCAGTAGTAGATGGAAGAGCAGCCGGATACGGCGGTATCGTAGGGATTTTTGCTGTCCCGGTAGCCCTGAGCCGCCTGAACGCCGGTCAGCCGGGCGTTGTTCATCTCCGCAAGGAACCGGGGGTCCGCTACGTTGTCCGCGTCGAATACCAGCCAGGCATCGTACCGCCGGCCCCGGAGCCGGTTATAGGCAAAGCGCAGCACCTCCCCCTTGCTTTTCACCGGTACACTGCACTCCAGCACCCTGGCCCCAAAATTCCGGGCCGCCAGGGCGGTGTTGTCGGAGCAGTTGTTGGGGATTACCCAAATATCATAGAGCTCCTGGGGGTAGTCCTGGGTGAGCAGGCTGTTAATCAGGGGCCCAATCACCAGCTCCTCGTTCCGGGCGGCCACAAGAATGGCAAACCTTGTCCTGGCCGGATGAAAACCGTAATCCTGGGGCCTTTTCACGCAGGCCAGCCCGGACACCAGATACCACAACCCCCACAAACTCATCAAAACTCCCATCGTGCCCGTCAGGGCCAGCGCGGCAGGAAACAGCCAATCCATATCCCGCTCCTCCTCTCGTTTCTTCTGTCCACAAGAATAACAGGCTTTTTTTAAGGACGCTGTGTGAGTAAGATTAAGATTTCATGAAGGTTTCCTTAACCCCCATTTGAATCCGCGCCGGCGGCATCGCTTCTTTCTCGACGAAAATTTACATTTTCTTCATTTGACTAAAATATTATAATATAGTATACTATATTTAGTCATTATGTCAGGTTCTTCCATACAGGTACACAGAGTCGCTTGTGGGCCGGTCAAACTGAGCCCATCTTTTTTATTGTTAATGCCGTGAAAACGGCGCATTCATGTTTTTTCCGCCACTGCGGCGCTGTTGTACCTCACTGGCGGTAACCTGCGAGCCGGCGCCTTCGGCGCCCCGGAAAAGGAGGTAACATTGCTTAGATTCGATCACGTCAGCCTTACCTACGGAGCCCAGAACATTCTCAAGGACATCTCATTTGAAATTCAGGAGGGGCAATTCGCCGTTTTCATCGGTCCCTCCGGCTGCGGCAAAACCACCACCTTAAAAATGATAAACCGCCTCATTCAGCCGGACAGCGGCCACATCTACTTAGGAGGACAGGACATCGCCGCCAAGGACCGCTATGAGCTGCGGCGGCACACCGGCTACGTCATCCAGCAGATCGGCCTGTTTCCTAACATGACAGTGGCCCAAAACATCTGCGTGGTGCCCAAGCTGCTGAAATGGCCCAAGGACAAGTGCGACCAGATCGCCCGGGAACTGCTGGACATGGTGGATATGCCCTATGACCAGTACGCCCACAAATACCCCGCCGAGATGTCGGGCGGCCAGCAGCAGCGGGTCGGCATTCTCCGGGCCCTGGCCGCCTCCCCCCCGGTGGTCCTGATGGATGAGCCCTTCAGCGCCCTGGACCCCATGACCCGCCGTTCCCTCCAGCTGGAGGTGAAAAGCCTCCAGCAGAGGCTGAACAAGACCATTATCTTCGTCACCCACGACATGGAGGAGGCCCTGGACCTGGCCGACGTCATTATCTTTATGAGTGGGGGCGAGATTGTCCAGATCGCCCCTCCGGAGGAGATGCTGGAAAACCCCGCCACCGACCAGATTCGGGAGTTCCTGGGCAAACACCAGTCCGGCCCCGACCCCGCCGGGCTGACGGTGGACCACTTCATGCGCACCGGCATCATCACCGTCAACCAGAACCGGGGCGTCAACGAGTGTGTCAGCCGGATGCAGCACCACAATGTAGACACCCTGCTGGTGGTGGACGGAAACCGCCGCTACCAGGGTACCGTCTCCATCGCCGACATCCGCCTCACCGGGCATGTGGTAAAAACCATCGGCCCCCTGGTCCGGTGCACCACCCCTGTGGTCCACACCGGGGACAACGCCAAGGAGTGCTTTGAGCAGCTGATCTCCAGCGGCTTCCCCTATCTGGTGGTTTTGAAGCAGGACGAGACGGTGGCCGGCATCGTCACCAAAACCAGCATGGCCTCCGCCATGGCGGAACAGCTTTGGGGGTGATGAAATGAACGCTCTGCTGCTGTCCATCCTCCGGGCCACCACCATCCACACCGGCTATACCCTGGTGTGCGTATCCATCGGCTTCGCGCTGGGGCTTCTGCTGGGGGTAGCCCTGTCTCGCCTGCCCACTCTGTCCAAATACCTGATCCCCCTGCTGTCCATTTTGAACACCGTGCCCGGCATCGTCTTTATCGGCATGCTGGTCATCCTGATTGGCATGACTCCAGCCACGGTGATTGTTGCCCTGTCCATCTACGCCATGTTCCCGGTGCTGAAAAACACCGTCACCGGCCTGAACGGGGTGGATGTTCAGTATAAAGAGGCAGCCCGGGGCTGCGGCATGAACCACCTCCAGCGTCTGATCCGGGTGGAGCTGCCCCTGGCCATGCCCACCATCATCGGCGGACTGCGGCTGTCCACGGTGTACACCGTCAGCTGGGCAGTGCTGGCGGCCATGATCGGCCAGGGCGGCTTGGGCGACTTTGTCTATAAGGGGGTCAGCTCCAACAACAACGCCCTCATTCTCCAGGGGGCCATCCCCGCTGCCATTCTGGCCCTGGTGCTGGGCGGACTGGTGGACGTGCTTCAAAAGCGTGTGGTCCCCAAGGGCCTGCGGAAAGGCGGGGCCGGGAAATGAGTATTTCCATGATTTGGGATCACCTGTCCCTGGTACTGTCCGCCCTTATTCTGGCCGTAGCCGCCGGTGTGCCCCTGGGCCTGTTTGCCTACCTCTCCCCCAAGGTGGGGAAGGCCCTGCTGTGGGTGGTGGACCTGATCCAGACCATCCCCGCCCTGGCTCTGCTGGGTGTTATTATGGTAGTGGCCGGACCGGGCTCCCCCACCGCGATGATTGGCCTGGCCCTCTACTCCCTGCTGCCCATCGCCCGGAACTGCGCCCTGGGTCTGTCCCAGGTGCCCCGACACCTGAAGGAGGCCGCCGCCGGCATGGGCATGAGCCCCGCCTACCGCCTCTTCCGGGTGGATATCCCCCTGGCTGCTCCTATGCTGGTCACCGGCATCCGCATCGCCGCCGTCAACGCCATCGGCACCGCTGTCTTTGCCTCCTTCGTGGGGGGAGGGGGCCTGGGCGGACTGTTCTACACCGCCATCCGCCAGCGGAACATGGGCCAGATCCTCCTGGGCACTCTGGTCCTTATGGCCATGGCCCTGGTTCTGGACGTGGGGCTGGGCTGGGTGGAGCGGCGGCTGTCCGGTATTCGCCGGAACAAGCTCCCCCTCCCGGTGAAGGCGGCCGGGGGCGCGGCGCTGGCTCTGGCCAGCGTGGCCCTGGTGGTCTCCATGCTCCTGCCCGGCAGCACCGAGGGCCAGCTCACTCTCTACGACGGGGACTACTCTGAGGTCAAGCTGATGCACGCCATGGTGGAGCTGCTGGTGGAGGACAAAACCGACCTGGATGTGGTCATTTTGGACCAGATGACCCAGGTGAACAACCATAACGAGCTCAAGGGACCAAGCCCCAGCTGCGATCTCATGTTCAGCTACGACGGCACGGTGCTCACCACCTTTCTGGGGCTGGACACCGGCGACATCCCGGAGGACACAACCCTTTACGACTTTGTAAACCGGACGGTCCAGGAGCGGGAGGGTCTGCGTCTACTGGGCAAGGTTGGGCTGAACAACACCTACTCCATCGGGGTCACCCGGTCCGTCCTTGACCGGTATGGGGCAAACACCATCTCCGATCTCATCCCCGTTGCCGGAGATCTGAATTTCGGCGCGGAGCACGAGTTCTACACCGAGGAGGGCAGCATGAAATATCAGCCCTTTGTGGACTTCTATGGCCTGGAATTCAAATCCGCCAAGCCGGTGGACGTGGTACTGAAGTACAACGCCGTAGAGAGCGGCGCCTTCGACGTAATGGTGGTCTACGCCACCGACGGCCTGAACAAGCGGGCGGGCCTCACCATCCTGGAGGACGACCTGGGCTTCTTCCCCGAGTATTTCGGGGCTTTCCTGGTGCGGGAGGACCTGTTCTCCGACTTCTACGACGCCGCCCCCAACCTGGAACAGGTGCTGGAGCTCCTCACCGGCCAGGTGAGCAGCGAGGACATGGTGGAACTGACCTACGCCGTGGACGTGGACGGCCGGCCGGTAGATCAGGTGGCCCGGGAATTTTTGGTCAAAAAGGGCCTGCTGACCGCATAGGACAGCCTCTTTCCCGCATATGGTAGCACAAACCGATTCCCGCCCGGTGGGCGGGAATTTATATCATATTTGGAGGAATGGGTATGGACACCAGGATCGCGGAGCTGCGGTACAAGGAGGTTATCAGCGTGGAGGACGGAACCCGTTACGGCTATGTGGGGGACATGGAGGTGGACCTGGAGACCGGCCAGGTCCGGGCACTGGTGGTCCCTGGACGCCGGCGGTTCTTCGGCCTGCTGGGCCGGGAGGAAGATAAGGTCATCCCCTGGACCGCCGTGAAGCGCTTCGGGGAGGACATTATTTTAGTGGAACGATAACGTGTAAGGCTCCGCCGAGACCGGCGGAGCCTTACACTATTCTGACCCATTTACACAATTGAGTTCCATCACAGCTCCACCGCCGTATCGGTGGCAAAAAACCACAGGACCTGATGGTTAATGGGCTTGCCCAGAATGGCGGCCAAGGCCTGACTGTAGGCGGCCAGCTGGGGGCGGTACTCCCCGGCCCGGGCCAGTTCCCCCCCGGGGCGCACCCGATCGCTTTTAAAGTCCACCACAGTGATAGAGCCATCCGGTCCCTCGAACCAGGCGTCAATCACCCCTTGGAGCAGAACCTCCTCCCCCCGGCCTTGGGGGAAGTAGTCCAGCGCAGAGACCAGTACCGAGAATTTAAACTCCCGGCGGCACTTTTCTCCTGCCACCGCCATGGCCCAGCCCAGGGGGCTGGTGAGGAAAGCGGACAGCCGCTCCGGCTCTATGGCTTGGCGCTGGAGCTTGGTGAGGAACCCTCCCTCGGTCAATCTGTCCAGCTCGGCGGCCACGGTCTGAGGAGCGCTGTCCATGTCCAGGGGCAGATACTGCATCGCCAGGTGGAGGGCGGTGCCCCGCTGGGCGGGGGTGAGGCCCCGTTCCTCGGCGATGAAATTGGGACGGGTGATGGGCTGTCCTCTGCGGGAGGGCGGAGCGGCGTCTTCCGCCGCCTCCTGGTCCAGGGTGCGGCCCTTAATCTGGGTGGCGGTCAGCTTGGAGGGGATATCCACTGCCGCCCCGTGGGGATAAACCCAGCTCAGCCGCCGGACCAGCCCGTCAAGGTCCGCTTCCTCCCGGGGCAGTTCAGCGTAATGCCCCTGTGTCTCCCGCTCTTCGTCCAGCCCGGAGCCATCCGCCCAGCGGACGTCCCAGGCGGGGCCCAGCCCCTCTGCCGTCACCTCCGCTCCGGCCAGGGCCCGCAGGGCCTCCGCTTCGGGGCGGGTGAGGGCATGGAGGAGCACCCACGCCCCCACGCTCTGCTGCTGTTCCAGGGACATGGGCGAGATGGGCAGGCTCTCCCCCAGCCGCTTCAGGGCGTCCGCCCCTTCGGGCAGGGCCAGGGTGAGGATTAGCTTCTCCCGGGCCCGGGTCATAGCCACGTAGAGCAGCCGCAGCTCCTCGGCCATCATCTCCCGCTCCATCTTTCGGGCCACTGCCCGGCGGGCCAGGGTGGTGTACTCCACCATGCGCTCCCGGTCCAACCCCTTGGGCCCCACCCCCAGCTCCGGGTGGAAGAGCACCGGGCGCTTCTGCCCATCCCGGTTGAGCCGCCGGTTGAGGCCGCAAACCAGTACCACCGGCCTTTCCAGCCCCTTGGAGCTGTGGATGGAGAGGACAGACACCCCTTCCGCCTCCCCGCCGGGCGCGACGCCCAGCCGGGATCCGGTGCTTCGCAGCCGGTTCAGCCGCAGCAGGAACTGGAACAGGGTGCGGCAGCCGCTGTTCTCCAGCCGTCCGGCCAGGGCGTAGAGGGCCAGCAGATTGCCCTGCCGTTCCGCTCCCCCCTCCATAGCTCCAAAGATGCCCAGAAGGTTGGTCCGTTCAAAGATGTGCCACATGAGCTGACGGCAGGTGCGGTCCCCCGCCCGGTCCCGCAGCTCCTCCAGCCGCTCCAGAAAATCACGGCACTCCCCGTCCCCATTCTCGGCGGCGTGAACCAGGGCGCTGTAGAAGTCGCCGGACCAGTCCGACCGGAGCAGGGCCAGCTTATCCCCAGAAAACCCGTACACCGGGGAGCGCAGGGCGGCAATCAGGGCCACATCCTGCCGGGGATTGTCCACAATCTGGAGAATCGCCAGGGCGGCGTTGACCTCAGTAGTGCTGAAAAAGTCCTCTCCGCCCTCGGCGGTCCAGGCAATCCCCTCCTCGTTGAGGGCCCGGAGGTAGTGGTGCAGCACGGATTTCGGACTGCGCACGAGGATCATCACATCGGAGGGCCGCACCGGCCGCAGCCCCCCGTCCTCCTCAATCATCAAGGGCTGCTCCAGCAGCGCCCGAATCCGCCGGGCGGCGAAGCGGGCCTCCAGAAGGTCCTTGTTGTCCTTCTCCCCCTCCCGGTCCCCCAGGAAGGACAGATCAATCACGTCCAGTTCCAGGGCGTAGGGGTCCGCCGCCTGTCCCGGTTCCTTCCCGCCGTTTCCAGCCATATCCGGACACTCCATAAATGTCTTGCCTGGCACCAGCATCTGGCTGCTGTCGTACTCCAGCTCGCCGAACTGCGTTGACATAATATTCCTGAAGAGGTCGTTGCACCCCTCCAGCACCTGGGGCCGGGAGCGGAAATTCCGGGACAGCACCCATCTGCGCGGTTCCCCCTCCTGCGCCTGCTCCCCGTCGGGAAAGGCGTTGAATTTTCTCAAAAAGATAGTAGGGTCGGCCAGGCGGAAGCGGTAAATGGACTGCTTCACGTCCCCCACCTGAAACAACTTCCGTCCCCCGCCAGATATGGCGTTGAAAATGGCGTTCTGCACCTGGTTGGTATCCTGGTACTCGTCCACCAGCACCTCGTCGTACCGCTGTCCCCAGAACTGGGCCAGCTCGGTAGGCTTCCCCTCCCCGTCGGTGAGCAGCTTGACGGCAAAATGCTCCAAATCGGAGAAATCCACCAGCCCCCGCCGGGCCTTTTCCCGGGAAAAGGCGGTCTGGAGGTCCAGCACCAGGTCCATCAGCGCTTGGACGGCGGGGCGGGACAGCTCCAGCTCCGCCAGGTGCCCGGCGGTGAGCTCTGCAAAGGGCGCCGCCACCTTGTCCAGCAGCTTACTGCACCGGCTGCGGATTGCCGTCACCCGCTCCCTGACCCGGTCCAGCCGCTCCTCCTCGAAGGGGCTGATGGTCAGGGTGCGTTTCCGCTTTTTTCCGGCGGTGGGAAAGTCCACAGGCAGCAGCTCCGCCGCCTCGTCCCAGGTCCTGGCGGCGAGAAAGGCGTCCAGTCCCTCCAGGGTGGCGGAGATGGAGGGGGCGTAGTTGACCCGGAGCAGTTCATCCTCCCCGGTCAGCGCCAGGGCCAGCTCCAGCCGGTCCCGGCAGAAGCTGGCCTGACGCCGCGCGTCCTCCAGCAGCAGCGCCCCCCAGGGGGTCTGCGCCATATCCGAAATTCCCTCCAACTCCCAAAGGACCTTTTGCTCCTCCAGCCAGCGGGCGGGGTCTGAGTGGCTCTGGACCTGGGCGAATATGTACGCGGCAATCTGCACCAGCCGGCTGTCGTCCCGGCCGGCGGACAGGGTGTCTGCCAGGAGGGCAAAGGGGCTGTCCTCGGCCAGCTCCTCATAGCGCTTCTCCATAACCTCCTCCAGCACCTGGGCCATGAGCATGCCGCTCTCTCCCTCGTCGCACAGGCGAAAGTCCGGGTCCAGGTCCAGCAGATGGCCGTTTTCCCGCAGGAGGGCGGCGCAGAAGGAGTGAATGGTGGATATTTGGGCCTGATAGACCAGCGTGGTCTGGCGGCGCAGATGGCGGTCGTTGGGGGTCTGCGCCAGCCGGTCGGACAGCTCCTGGGCGATGCGCCCCCGCAGCTCCGCCGCCGCCGCCTTGGTGTAGGTGATGACCAGGAAGCGGTCAATGTCCAGCCCCTCCCTGGTTACCCGGTCCAGCAGCCGTTCCACCAGCACCCGGGTCTTGCCCGACCCCGCCGCCGCCGACACCAGCAGCTCGCCGCCCCGGTCGTCCACAATTTTTTTCTGTTCGTCTGTCAGTGGAACGGGCATGGAACTGCCTCCTTTACTCCGTCAATATGCTCAAATACTTTTCAACACGGATGCCGTTATTCCGCTCAGCCACATCCTGCTCCATAAAAATCAACCGTTCCAGCAAATCCACCGCCTTCCGGACCGCCTGAGGCAGGGATTTTCCCCCCAGCAGCTGTCCGGTGAGCAACGAGGTGAAGACGTCGCCGGTCCCAGGAAAGTGCGCCTTGATGAAGCGGTAAGGGACGGTGAAATACTCCCCGGTCCTGCCGTCGAAGCCCCAGACCACGTGCCGGCCCGTCTCCTCCTCCCGTCCGCTGGTGATGACCACCGACTTGGGGCCCAGGGCCCGCAGACCCTCCAGCATTTCCCGGGCCTCCTCCCCCGTCAGGGTCTCCCGCCCTATGTGCCGGCCGGTGAGAAACTCCCCTTCTGTCAGATTGGGGACGATAACGTCCGCCACGCCAACGAAG
>JAAWCR010000164.1 GCA_022793355.1 Lawsonibacter sp.
CTATAACCGCTTTCTGGCGGTGCTGGACGGGGAAATCAAGCTGAAAATCGACGCTGCGGAGCCCTTCCATCTGGCCCCGGGCCGGGTCGTTGCGTTTGACGGCGGCGTACCGGTGGAGAGCTGGGGGCGGTGTGTGGACTTCAATCTGATGGTCCGCAAGGGGAAGGCCGAGGGAGCGGTAACGGTGCTGTCCAATACCCACGCCTACGACGGAACCTGGACGCCCGGTCCGGGGGATCTGGCCGTCTACTGCGCGTCCGGCGCGGTCCGCCTGCCGGAATACGGCCTGGAGGCCAAGGCCGGCCAGCTGCTGCTGTGCCGGGGAGCCCAGGACGGGCCAGTTCATCTGGTGTGCGAGGCCGGGGCTGTGCTGCTGGCGGCTATTAAGGAGGCGTGAGCCATGACAGGGCAGGAAGCGGTTGATTTAATTCACCAGGAGGCCTGGACCGGGCGCAAGCCCGGCCTGAGCCGAACCCTGGAGCTGCTGGACCGGGTGGGAAATCCCCATGAAAAGTTGAAATATGTCCACATTACCGGGACAAACGGCAAGGGCTCCACCGCGGCCATGATTGCCTCGATTCTGACTGCGTCGGGGCTGAAAACCGGGCTGTCCACCTCGCCCCACCTGTGGCGATTCCATGAGCGGTTCCAGGTGGACGGCGAGCCCATTCCCGACGAGGCACTGGGCCGCATTGCTGAACAGGTGATTGCCGCCGGGAAGGGGATGGAGGACCCGGCCACCGAGTTTGAGCTGATGACCGCTGTGGGGATGCTCTATTTCCTGGAAGCGAAGTGCGACATTGTAGTGCTTGAGGTGGGGCTGGGCGGACGGCTGGACTCCACCAATGTGATTCCAGCCCCGGAGGCGGCGGTAATTACCAACATCGGCCTGGAGCACACCGCCGAGCTGGGGAATACCCGGGCACTGATTGCGCAGGAGAAGTCCGGCATCATCAAACCGGGCTGTGATACTGTACTCTACCATCAGAGCCGAGAGGTGGAGGAGGTTGTGAAAAAGGGCTGCCAGGAACAGAATGTCCCCCTTACTGTTACCCAGCCAGGCGAGCTTGAGGTGCTGTCCTCCGGTTTGGAGGGCCAGACCTTCCGCTACCGGGGGAAGGGACCCTTCCACATCCCACTGCTGGGCGAGCATCAGCTTCATAACGCCATGACGGCACTGGAGACGGTTTGGACCCTGGTCCGTCGGGGCTGGAAGATTCCCGAGGAGGCCGTGGCGCAGGGGCTGTTTCAAACGGTGTGGCCCGCCCGGCTGGAGCTGGTCCGGCGTTCCCCCGACGTAATTCTGGACGGAGGACACAACCCGCAGTGTATGCAGGCGCTGGGCCGGGCGCTGAAAAAGCTCTATCCCGAGAAAAAAATGATTTTCCTCACCGGCGTGCTGGCGGATAAGGACTACCCTGCTATGGTGGGGGAGATCCTGCCCCTGGCGAAGGAGTTTTACACCATCACGCCGGACAGCGAGCGGGCCATGTCCGCCGCCGATCTGGCCGCCTACCTGGAGAGCCGGGGAGCCAAAGCTTCTCCCTGTGCGGATACCTGGGAGGGGGTGGAACGGGTTCTGGCCGCGGCGGGTCCGGAGGATGTGGTGTGCGCCTGCGGCTCACTGTATATGATTGGCGAGGTGCGGTACCTGCTGGGGCTGTGCTGATTTATGAGAAAGGTTGCGATGTTATGCTGAGTCCCGGAGAATTTGTCTCCTTCTATGCCCAGGCTGGGGCGAAGAAAGCCGCAAATGGCGCGGATCGGCTGGCCTTTTCGGCGGTGCTGGCCGGATTTTACATCGCCTCCGGAGCGGTGGTATCCAACACGGCGGGGCATCTGCTCACCAACGCCGGGCTGTCCCGGGTGCTGTGCGGGCTGCTGTTCCCCTTCGGCTTGATTATGGTCATCGTCACTGGGGCGGAGCTGTTTACCGGGAACTGCATGATTACCATCTCCCTCCTGGAAAAAAAAGCCTCCCTGGCCGGGATGGTGCGCAATCTGGTGATTGTCTACCTGGGAAACCTGGTGGGGGCGGTGCTGCTGGCGGCGGCTATTGTGTACTGCGGCCAGCTGGATCTGTCCGGCGGAGCGCTGGCGGTACATACCATTCGCACCGCCGCCGCCAAGTGCGCCATTCCCTTTGGGAAAGCGGTGGTTATGGGAATTCTGTGCAACGTTCTGGTGTGTGCTGGAGTGATGTGCTCCCTGTGCGGTAAAAGCCTGCCCGGCAGGGCCATCGGAGCCTTTGTGCCGGTGAGCTTTTTTGTGATTGGCGGCTTTGAGCACTGTGTAGCCAACATGTATTACATCCCTGCCGGACTGCTGGCGGCCAGAGTTCCCGAATATGCGCGGCTGGCTCAGGAGGCGGGAGTAAATTTGTCCCTTCTGAATTTAGGGGGCTTTTTTACCAACCTGATTCCCGTTACCATCGGCAATATCATCGGTGGATGCGGCTTTGGAGCGTTGATTTGGGCCGCGCAGAGACAAAAGCCAAATTGAAAAAACCGTCCGGGACAGTGAAATCTGTCCCGGACGGTTTTTTCAAGAAAACAAATGGATTATAATCGTAAATTCTATTTACGAGTGGGCACGTGCCAGATATCCTGGGCGTAATCCCGAATGGAGCGGTCTGCGGCAAAGATACCAGAGCGGGCGATGTTGATGAGAGACATCTGATTCCAGCGCTGATGGTCAGCGTAGGTGCTCAGGGCCCGCTGATGGGCGGCGCAGTAGCTGTCGAAGTCGGCCAGGAGCATATATTCGTCGGCCATGCCGCCGCCGGCGCCGAACAGCAGGCGGTTGGTCAGGGAGGAATAGGAGGCGCCGTCGCCAAAGCCGGCGGTGATGCGGTCGATAACCCGTTTCAGGGCCTGGTTCTGCTGGTAGATGTCCAGAGAGCGGTAGCCGTCCCGCTTGCGCTGGTTCACCTGGTCGGTGGTAAGGCCGAAGAGGAAGATGTTTTCATCACCCAACTGCTGGTGCATCTCCACGTTGGCCCCATCCAGGGTGCCGATGGTGAGGGCGCCGTTCATCATGAACTTCATGTTGCCCGTGCCGCTGGCCTCCTTGCCGGCGGTGGAGATTTGTTCGCTGAGCTCGGAGGCGGGCATCAGCTTTTCAGCCAGAGAGACCCGGTAGTTTTCCAAAAATACCACCTGAAGCTTATCCTTGCAGATGGGGTCTTTGGCGATTTGAGCGGCCAGGGAGTTGATAAGCTGAATAATCTCCTTGGCTACATGGTAACCGGGAGCCGCCTTTGCGCCGAAGAGGAAGGTCTGGGGACGGAAGTCCATGTTGGGATTGTCCTGAAGCTGGTTGTACAGGTGGACGATGTGCAGGACGTTGAGCAGCTGGCGCTTGTACTCGTGCAGGCGCTTAACCTGAACATCAAAGATGGCGTCGGTGTTCAGGATTACGCCGGATTCCCGGGAGACCCACGCGGCAAAGCGGCGCTTATTCTCGTCCTTAATCGCCCCCAGCTGCTGGAGGACGGACGGATCATCCTTGAAGGACTCAAAGTCCCGCAGAGCGTCGGGGTGGAGCAGATACTGGTCGCCGCCGGTGCAGTCCTTGATAAGGGCGTCCAGCTTGGGGTTAATCTGCGACAGCCAACGGCGGTGATCAATGCCGTTGGTAACGTTCTTGAATTTATCAGGCTGGGCCTGATAGGCGTCCCGGAAAACATCGCGTTTCAAAATGTCGGAGTGCAGGGCGGACACGCCGTTGATGGCCTGACAGGCACAGACGCACAGGTTGGCCATGCGAACCTCGCCGCCCCAGATGATGGCCATGTGGGCAATCTTGCCGGTATCGCCGCCATAGCGGCGCTCCAGCTCCTGCTGGTAACGGCTGGCAATTTCTTTCAAAATCTGCCAGATACGGGGAAGAAGGGTCTCAATCAGGGTCTGAGGCCAGCGCTCCAGCGCCTCGGCCAGAACCGTGTGGTTGGTGTAGCACACCGCATCGGTGACAATGTGCCAGGCCTCGTCCCAGCCGTAGCCCTCTACGTCCAGGAAAATCCGCATCAGCTCAGGGATAACCAGGGTGGGGTGGGTGTCGTTAATCTGGATGACATGCTTCCGCGCAAAGTTGCGCAAGGTGCCGTACTGAGCCTTGTGCTGGCGGACGATGGACTGAATGGTGGCGGAAACAAAGAAATACTGCTGTTTCAAGCGCAGAGACTTGCCCTCGTAGTGATTGTCGTCGGGGTAGAGCACCTTGGCGATAACCTCCGCCATGGCCTGCTGCTCCACCGCCTTGAGGTACTCGCCCCGAGAGTATAGGGACATGTCCACAGGCAGGGGGCTTTTGGCGTCCCACAGGCGCAGAGTGTTGGTGTGGTGGGTGTTGTAGCCGGCGATTTTCATGTCCCGGGGGATGGAAAGAACAGCGGTGTATCCCACATGCTCGGGGTGGTTGACACCATTCTCCCAGCGGTCCACAATCTGACCGCCAAAATGGACCTCCTCGGATTCCTCCATCTTGGGGATCAGCCACGCATCGCCCAGACCCAGCCAGTTGTCTGCCAGCTCCTCCTGCTTGCCGTTGATAATCTTCTGCTTGAAAATGCCCAGCTCGTAGCAGATGGAATAGCCGGTGGCGGGAATCTCCAGGGTGGTCATGGAGTCTAGATAGCAGGCGGCCAGACGGCCCAGTCCGCCGTTGCCCAGGCCGGCATCCGGCTCAGACTCAAAGAGGTCGGAGGCGGAGAAGCCCATGCTGTCCAGAACCTCCTTCAAGGTGTCCAGAAGCCCCAGATTGTAGGCGTTTTTCTCCAGGGAGCGGCCCATCAAGAACTCCAGGGAGAGATAGTGGACCTGACGCTGCTGCTTCTCCCAGACCTGATTGCTGGTCTCCATACGGTGACGGGACATGATGTCCCGCAGGACTAGGGCGCAGGCCTTGAACATGTGGTTGTTGTTGGCTGTCTCGACCGTACAGCCAAAATTGCGCTGGAGCTTGCCGGTAATCATTTCGGTCAGCTGCTCCTTGGTATATTCCGGTGTATAAGCTTGCATAACAGTTGCCTCCTATTTCATTCTGAAACGGCAGGAAACGGATTCCCTCACAAATCCCCATTCTACCAGATTTTTGGAAAACCGTCAACGGCAAAAGTGCCCCATCCAGGCGGATGAGGCACTTTTTACACCCTTATGCTACTGGGAGATGCGCTGATAAATTTCCAAATACTGCCGGGCGGAGTTTTTCCAGGAGAAATCGGCGGACATGCCCTCCTTTTGCAGGCCCTTCCAGGCCTTCTTGTTGTTGTGGTACAGTTCCACCGCCTCGCGGACGACCCAGACCATATCGCCGGCGCTGATATTGGAGAAGGTAAAGCCCCGGCCAGTGCCCTCGAACTTGTTGTAGGGGGTGACGGTGTCCCGCAGGCCGCCGGTTTCCCGCACGATGGGGATGGTGCCGAAGCGCATGGCAATCATCTGGCTCAGGCCGCAGGGCTCGGAGACAGAGGGCATGAGGAAGAGATCAGCTCCGGCGTAAATCATGTTGGACAGGGGAGCAGAGTAGGTCAGCTGGGCGGAGAAGCGACCGGGATACTGGCCCTGGGCGTGGCGGAAGGCCTCTTCATACTGCCAGTCGCCGGTGCCCAGCACCACCATCTGCACGTCCATACCCATAATGTCGTGGAGGGCATCGGTGACCAGGGAGAAGCCCTTGTGGCCCACCAGGCGGGAGACGCAGGCGATGAGGGGGACGTCGGGGTTCTCCTGGAGGCCTACGGCCTGCTGAAGCGCTGCCTTGCAGGCGGCCTTGCCCTTTGCCAGAGTCTTGGCGCTGTAGTTGGCGGCCAGGCCTTCCATGGACGTCGGGTCATACAGCTCCACATCGATGCCGTTGAGAATACCCTCCAGCTTGCCGCTCTGCTGGTTGATAACTCCGTCCAGGCCATGGGCGTAGAAGGGGGTGCGCAGCTCCTGGGCGTAGGTGGGGGAGACGGTGGTGACGAAGTTGGAGGCCATGATGGCACCCTTCATCAGGTTCACGTCCCGGTGGTAGGCCAGCATTCCCTCATTGAAGTAGCTGCGGTCCAGGCCAATCACGTCCTGGAGCACCTGATCGCCATAGCGGCCCTGGTACTCAATGTTGTGGATGGTGTATACCGTTTTGGCGCCCGCCAGCTGGGGGATGCGGTACTTTTCCTCCAGGAGATAGACGGGGACCAGGGCGGTCTGCCAATCGTTGCAGTGGATGATATCGGGGGACCAGTCCAGCTGGCCAGGGGTCTCCACCACGGCCCGAGAGAAGTAGGCGAAGCGCTCACAGTCGTCAAAGTGGCCGTAGAGCTGCCAGCGCTTGAAATAATACTCGTTGTCCACCAGCCAGAAGGTAACGCCCTGATGCTCCACCTCGAAGATACCGCAGTATACCTGCCGCCAGGCCAGGGTGACGTTAAAATACTTCAGGAAGGTCATTTTGGAGCGCCAGTCCTCGCTGATGCCCTCGTAAAGGGGGAGAATCACCTTGACCTCGTGGCCCTCCGCCGCCAGGGCCTGGGGCAGGGAACCGGCTACGTCAGCCAGTCCGCCGGTTTTGATGAAAGGGGCGGCCTCGGAGGTGGCAAAAAGAATTTTCATAGGAAGTCCTCTTTTCAATTTGGAATTTTTTGGAGATTTCACGATATGGGGCAGACGCCCTCCCGCATGAGGAGGGCGCCTGTAGTGAAATCAAACGACGCTGCCCTTGGCGATGGCCAGGGGATAGGTGAAGTGACCCATAAGGGTACGGCCCTCGTTCACCTTTACATCCTTATCAGCAATGACATAGGACAGGGAGGCGCCGGCCTTGACTACGGTGCCCTGCATGAGTACGCTGTTAGACACCTTGGCGCCCTTCTCCACGGTGACGCCGCGGGCCAGAATGGAGTTTTCCACTTCGCCCTCAATGTAGCAGCCATCGGCCACCAGGGAACACTTGGAGACCGAACCGGGGCCGTAGTAGGTGGAGGGGTTGGACTGGTCCTTGGTGCGGATGGGCCGAGCGGGGTTAAACAGGTCGGCCCGGACCTCGGGATTCAAAAGGTCCTGGGAGCGCTGGTAGTAGTCGCTCACCGACTGGAAGCGGCCCACATAGCCCTTGTGGATGTAGGGCATCATCTTCAGGGATTTCAGGCGGGGCTGAAGGACGCCGCGGCTGAAGTTGGTTACATCGTGGGCGGAGCAATAGTCCACCATGTCCATGAGCAGACGCTTGGACAGGATGTAGATTTCCAGAGATTCCAGCGCCTTGTCGGCGGAGGTGGGATGGACGGACAAATCAGTGATCCGGCCCTCCTCGCTGATCTCCACATACTCGGAGAACTGAGGCGCGCCCTTCAGGGTGGGGGTACAGACCATGGTGATGTCCGCGCCGGAGTTCAGATGCTGCTGGAACACCTCATTCACGGGCAAGTTGACCGCCACGTCGCCCCAGGCCAGCAGAACATAGTCCTGACGAATATCTTCCAGGTAGTCGTAGACGCCGGCCAGGGCCTCCATGCTGCCCCGGTACTCGCCGTGGCCCAGTTCTGTGTAGCTGAAGGGGGGCAGGATACGCAGGCCGCCGTGTTTGCGGCTCAGCTCCCAGTCCTTGCCGGAGCCCAGATGGTCCAAAAGGGACTGATAGCTCTGGTGAACCACCACGCCCACGTCGGTAATGCCGGCGTTGACACAGTTGGACAGCATAAAGTCAATCAGGCGGTAGCGGCCGCCGAAGGGCAGGGAGCAGGTGTTGCGGGGACGGGTCAGCTCGCCCAAATTGGAGTCGGAACGGTACGCGAACAGAATTCCGTGCAGATCATTCATGCCTGCTCACCTCCTTTCACATCTTCACGAATCATAGCTTTTGGCGAGACGGTGGCCTTCTCTCCAACCGTAACCCCGCTGGCCACCACGGCAATGCCCCAGTTCTCGCCGCCGTCGGGGGCGGAGCCCACCACGGCTTCCGTCTCCACCGTGGCGTTTTCGGCGACAATGGAGTAATAGACCTTGGCGCCCGCCTTGACGGTGGCCCCGGGCATGAGGATGGAATATTGGATGTCAGCGCCCTTCTCCACGGTGACGGAATTGAACAAAACAGAGTTGGCAACCACGCCGTCTACCCGGCAGCCGCCGGTGACCAGGGAGTGGGAAATGGAGGCATCCGGCCCGGTGACATGGGGGGGCTTGATGGGGGTGCGGGCGTAGATGGGCCAGCTCTCGTCGTACATGTCCAGGCCGCTGTTCCGGGACAGCAGATCCATGTTAGCGTCCCACAGGGAGTCGATGGTGCCTACGTCCTTCCAGTAGCCCGCGAAGCGGTAGGCCATCAGCTTCTCGCCGGCGCGGAGCATGTTGGGGATGATGTTCTTGCCAAAGTCGTTGGAGGAGCTGGGGTCGGCCTCGTCATCAATCAGATACTTGCGCAGCTTGGACCAGGTGAATACATAAATGCCCATGGAGGCCAGGTTGCTCTTGGGCTGGGGGGGCTTCTCCTCAAACTCATAGACCTTGTCGTCGGCCTCCACATTCAGGATGCCGAAGCGCTTGGCCTCCTCCATGGTGACCTCTAGCACGGAGATGGTGCAGGCCGCCTCGGATTTCTTGTGGAAGGCGACCATTTCGGAGTAGTCCATCTTATAGATGTGGTCGCCGGAGAGGACCACGACGTACTCGGGGTCATACAGGTCCAAAAAGCCGATGTTCTGATAGATGGCGTTGGCGGTGCCCTTATACCAAGTACCCACTTCGCCCTCCCGCTGGTAGGGGGGGAGGATATGTACGCCGCCGTCGGACCGGTCCAGGTCCCAGGGCTGGCCATTGCCCAGATATGCGTTCAGCTCCAGGGGGCGGTATTGGGTGAGGACGCCCACGGTGTCGATGCCGGAGTTGACGCAGTTGGACAGGGGAAAGTCAATGATGCGGTACTTTCCGCCGAAGGGGACGGCGGGCTTTGCCACGTTGCTGGTCAGAGCGTAAAGGCGGCTGCCTTGACCGCCGGCCAGCAGCATGGCGACAACTTCTTTTTTCATGCTGTTCACCTCTTACTTTTTGGTTGCGATGACATCTATAGGAATCGGTACTTTGTGCCCGAGGGTGCTTGGGAAGGGCGGACCGCTGCCCCGGCGGCCCCGAATTTTCAGTCCGTTTTTTTTGCGCGGGTCCGCTTGGGCTTGTCTTCGGCAGTTTTATCCGCCTTGGGCTTGGCGGCGGTCTTTTTGGCAGGGGTCTTTACCTCCTTGGCGGGGGCGGCGGTCTTTTTGGCGGCGGGCTTCTTCTCGGTCTTTTCCGCCTTGGGTTTGCGGACTGGGTTCTTCCGGGTGCAGCGGAAAATCACGGAGGACATGGGGGGCAGATCCACGGTAAAGGACTGCTGCTGGTCATGGCAGGGAATCTTTTCCGTCTTGATGGGGGCCTTGTCGCCCCGACCCTCGCCACCATAGGAGGGGTCGTCGGTATTGAAGGCCACGGCCCAGGTGCCGGCGAAGGGGGCCCCGACCCGGTAGCCGCTGCGGTGCTCGGGGGAGAAGTTGCACAGCACAATCAGGGGCTGTCCCTTCCGGTCCCAGCGCAGGAAGGCCACGGTATTGGCGTTGTTGTCGTCGGCACACAGCCACTGGAAGCCCTGCCAGGAGTCATCCTGGTCCCACAGGGGGGAATTCTCCAGATAGAAGGCGTTCATAGCCTTGAAGAACTCCTGGGTCTGGCGGTGGGGGGCGTATTGCAGCAGATGCCAGTCCAGCGAGTATTCAAAGTGCCACTCGTTCCACTGGGCCAGCTCGGCCCCCATAAAGGTGAGCTTTTTACCCGGGTGGGTCATCATATAGGCGTAGAACGCCCGGACGCCGGCGAATTTCAGGGGGTTGTCGCCGGGCATTTTGCCGAAGAAGGACCCCTTCATGTGGACCACCTCGTCGTGGGACAGGGGCAGGATATAGTTCTCCGAGAAGGCGTACATCAGGGAGAAGGTGATGTCCCGGTGGTTGAACTGGCGGAAATAGGGGTCCAGCTTGATATAGTGGCAAATGTCGTTCATCCAGCCCATGTTCCACTTGAAGTTGAAGCCCAGGCCGCCGTCGTCCACCGGCTTGGTTACCTTGGGCCAGGCGGTGGACTCCTCCGCCACCATCAACACGTCGGGGTGGGCGGCAAAGACGGCGGTGTTCAGGTCCTGGAGGAACTTGATGGCCTCCAGATTTTCGTGTCCGCCGTTTACGTTGGGCACCCACTCCCCGTCCTTCCGGCTGTAGTCCAGGTAGAGCATGGAGGAAACCGCGTCCACCCGCAGGCCGTCCATGTGGTACTCCTCCAGCCAGAACATGGCAGAGGAGAACAGGAAGGAGCGCACCTCGGGTCGGCCAAAGTCAAAGACATCGGTGCCCCAGTCCTTGTGCTCCCCCTTCCGGGGGTCGGCGTACTCGTAGGTGGGGGTGCCGTCGAAGTTGTACAGGCCGAAGGCGTCCCGAGGGAAGTGGGCGGGAACCCAGTCCATAATGACGCCCACGCCCGCCTGGTGGAGCTGGTCAATGAGATATTTCAGGTCGTCTGGGGTGCCGAAGCGGCTGGTGGCGGCAAAGTAGCCGGTGCACTGGTAGCCCCAGGAGGCATCCAGGGGGTGCTCGGTGACAGGGAGCAGCTCCACATGGGTAAAGCCCATCTCCTTCACATAGGGCACCAGGTAGGAGGCGAGATCCCGATAGCTGAGGAACTCTCCTTCGCCGGTACGCCGCCAGGAGCCCAGGTGGCATTCATAGATATTCATAGGCCGGCGGTAGGGCGGATTCTTGGCGCGAAAGGTGAACCAGTCCCGGTCGCCCCACTGGTAGCCGGTGTCCAGGTCGTAAATCTTGCTGGACACATCGGGCCGGGTGGCGGCGTGGAAGCCGTAAGGGTCTGCTTTGCCTACAAAGGAGGAGCCGTCCGCCTTATGTATGGCGTACTGATAGGCGTCATAGCGGTTTAAGCCAGGGACAAAGGCCTCCCAGATACCGCCCTCCACCTGGGCCATGGGCGTGGCCTCTAAATCCCAGCCGTTGAAATCGCCAATAACCGTGACCTTGGGGGCGTTGGGCGCCCAGACCCGGAAAAGGTAGCCTTGGGTCCCGTTCTCGTCGGTAACGGGGTGAGAACCGAAGCACTTCCAGGCGTGGGTGGAGCGGCCCTCAGAAAAGGCCTCAAGTTCCAGAAAAAGGTCGGTAGCGGAGAGATTTTCTTGATATTTCGACATAATTATCACCTCGTGGAAATCTTCTGCAAGCTGCTGTCAGCTATTTCTAACAAGGGGGTACAAAAGGGATAGGGTATATTTATAAAAATTATACAACAAGCGGGGGGAGCCGTCAAGTAAAATAGTGGAAAACAGGGGGGAAATTTGAAAAGAAATTCTTAGAGCGGCAAGGGGTGAGGATGTAGGGGCGGCCGGGGGCCGCCCGTTTGGCGCGGCGAACTGGAGGGGCTGCCCCTACCCCGCCATCAGCAGCCTGCTGAGCATCTGGCTGAAAATGCCCGGAACAGACAGTCTGTCCACCGGTTGGGCGGAAAGAATGGGAACGGAGTCCCGCAGTTCGCCAGAAACATAGACCTCCAGGGTGCCCAGAATCTGGCCCTGCTCCACCGGAGCCTCCACGTTTTCCGCCAGGGAGAGACGGGTTGTCACCTGGGCCTCCTCGCCCCGGAGTACCAGAAGGCGGCAGTCCCGCTCCAACCGGGGCTGTACCTGGGCCTGAACGCCCAACAACACGTCCACCGGGGCCAGGGGGGCGTCAGGGTAGACGGGGACGGAGGCGTAGTTGGCGAAGCCGTAATCCAGAAGGGCTTTGGCGTCCTCAAAGCGCTGGTTGCTGGTGGGGGACTTCATCACCACCGCAATCAGCTCCATACCGTTGCGCTCGGCAGTGGCGGACATGCAGTACATGGCCGAGTTGGTGAAGCCGGTTTTCAGGCCGGTGGCCCCTTCGTAAAACCGGACCAGTCGGTTGGTGTTAGTCAGGCCAAATTCACCGCCCCGGATGGTGTCCATCCAGATGGTGGTGTACTCCCGGATGGAGGGGTGATGCAGAATCAGCTCCCGGGACATCAGGGCGATGTCGTGCGCGCTGGTAACGTGGCCCTGAGCGGGCAGTCCGGTGCAGTTCAAAAAGGTGGTGTCCGCCATGCCCAGTTCCTGGGCCCGCTGGTTCATCTGGGAGACGAAAGCCCCCTCGCTGCCCGCCAGGTGTTCGGCCAGGGCCACTGCACAGTCGTTGCCCGAAACCACTGTGACGCATTTGAGCATTTCAGATACCGGCATCTGTTCCCCCTCCTCCAGGTAGACCTGAGAGCCGCCCATACCGGCGGCGTAGGCGGAGACGGATACCATGTCGTCCTTGGAGATTCGCCCCGCGTCCACCGCCTCCATTACCAGGAGGAGGGTCATAATCTTGGTGACGCTGGCGGGTTCCAGCTTCTCGTGGGAGTTCTCCTCCAGAAGGAAGGAGCCCGTCTCCTTCTCCATGAGTACGGCGGAGGCGCTGGACAGGGTGAGGCCGCTGTCCGCCGGCGCTGCCCCAGCGGAGGGAAGGCCGGCGGCGAGGACAAGAGCGGCCAGCAACAGGGATACATATTTTTTCATAGATGGTTCCTCCTGAATCCATATCCAAGAATTTGCGGGTATGGTCAGGATGTGGAGCGGGCGGTTTTTCTATGCGCGGACCGGGATAGGAAAATTTTTACGCGGGGATGCGCCGCGAAGCGCCCGTTTTTCACGGCCGGCGGCGGAGCGGAGGCCTTATAAGGCGTCCCTACGAGACTACCATTGGAGAAGAGGAAAAAAGGAGCGAAAAAGGGAGAAAAAATTTTTTTGTTGGATGTACCAAAATATGCAACTTTTACAGCCCGCCCGGGATGGGTGAGGAGGGATGTGGTGACTAAATCGAAAAAGCTTCCGAACCGGGAGCAAATTGTAAAACGGATGTGGAAGCTGGCCAACGCGGGGGCGGGAGACGCGGTCAAGCTGGCCTGCTTCCCGCCCGAGGAGTGGCGGGGGACCGACGGAATGGACCTGGACGCCGTTACCGAGTTTAAACGGGGCAGCAACGGCGTGGTGGAGCTGAAATTTGTGGACCGGGGGCGGCTGCTGGAGCGGCTGCTGGATACGGTGGACCACAGCGGCGAGGACCAGGTGGAGCGGTTTCTCCAGGCGATGGAAGAGCGGGGGGGATGACGCGTGGGCGGGATGGTATTTTCCCCCAAGCAGCGGCGGGTCCTTACCTGGTGGCGGCCCGGGTCGCCCGACGCGGGGCGGCAGGCCATTATCTGCGATGGAGCGGTGCGCAGCGGCAAGACGCTGTGCACCGGCCTGTCCTTTTTCTGCTGGGCCATGAGCTCCTTTCAGAACCGGAGCTTTGCCCTGTGCGGCCGGACCATCCAGTCGGTGCGGCGGAATTTGCTGTCTGAGCTGCTTCCGCTGCTGGAGGGGATGGGGTTCCGGTGTGTGCAAAAGACGTCGAAAAACGTGATTCAGGCGCGGCTGGGGAAGCGGCGGAATACCTTTTACCTCTTTGGCGGGAAGGACGAGAGCTCCGCCGCCCTGATCCAGGGCGTCACCCTGGCGGGGGCTCTGCTGGACGAGGCAGCCCTGATGCCCCGGTCCTTTGTGGAACAGACCGCCGCGCGGTGCTCCGTTGCCGGGAGCCGGCTCTGGTTTTCCTGCAACCCGGAGTCCCCTGCCCACTGGTTCTATCAGGAGTGGATTTGCAAAGCGGAGGAGAAGCGTGCGCTGCGGCTCCGGTTTACCATGGAGGACAACCCGGGGCTGTCCGGCGAGGTGCGGGAGCGATACGCCAATACCTTTCAGGGCGCCTTTTACCGCCGGTTTGTGCTGGGGGAATGGGTGGCCGCCGAGGGGCTGGTGTATGACTTTTTCGATGGAAGCTTTGTCCAGGAGGTCCCGGAGGGGCCCTTTGAGGAGTGGTACATCTCCTGCGACTACGGAACCTCCAACCCAACCTCCATGGGGCTGTGGGGCAGGCAGGGCGAGGTGTGGTATCGGGTTTCCGAATACTACTACGACGCCCGGGCGGCGCGGCGGCAGAAAACCGACGAGGAGTATGCCGACGACCTGGCCGGGCTGGCCGGGGAGCGGCCCATCCACGCGGTGGTGGCCGACCCCTCGGCGGCCAGCTTCTGCGAGACGCTGCGCCGCCGGGGCTGGCGGGTGAAAAAGGCGGACAACCAGGTGCTTTCCGGCATCCGCCTCACCGCCCGGCTGCTGAAAAGCGGGAAGCTGGTGATTTGCCGGGGCTGCGGCGACGCCATCCGGGAATTCGGCCTGTACCGCTGGGACGACAGGTGCCAGGGGCAGGACCAGGTGCGCAAGGAACATGACCACGCGATGGATGAGATACGCTATTTTGCCGCTGCCGTGGCCGGACGAGAGGGCCGGGGCGGGGTATTCGCCGGGTGTGTGGAGAGAGGGGCGTTTTAGGGGCCTGAGCCGTCCCGGCAGAACGTGGAACGATTGGTGCAAGGGAGGAAGCATATGAAGTGGTGGAAGCAGAAGCGGAGGGCTCCCGCCGCGCCTGTTGTGCAGGTGCGGCGGGAGGAGGGGCATCCCTTTGGGGTACTGGACCAGTATGTGCCCCTGAAAACCGGGGAGATAGCCCTGTACCGGGCCATTCGGGAGGGGGTGCCCATCGTGGACGCCGCCATTTGGAAGCTGGTGCGGCTTTGCGGCGGCGTGGGGGTGAAGTGTGCCGGCCGGGATGCGCAGGCGGGGCTGGAG
>JAAWCR010000165.1 GCA_022793355.1 Lawsonibacter sp.
CACGACACCCGCGACTGGGCCTTCGCCAAGAAATTCGGCTGTGAGATTATCGAGGTGGTGTCCGGCGGCGAGGACGTGCAGAAGGAGGCCTTTACCGCCAAGGACGACACCGGCATTCTGGTCAACTCCGACTTCCTGGACGGCATGACCGTCAAGGAAGCCATTCCCGCCATCACCAAATGGCTGGAGGAAAAGGGCATTGGCCACGGGCAGGTCAATTACAAGCTCCGGGACTGGGTGTTCTCCCGCCAGCGGTACTGGGGCGAGCCCATCCCTATGGTGTGGTGCGACAAATGCGGCTGGGTCCCCCTGCCCGAGGACCAGCTGCCCCTGCTTCTGCCCGAGGTGGAGTCCTACGAGCCCACCGACAACGGCGAGAGCCCCATCGCCAAAATGACCGACTGGGTAAACACCACCTGTCCCTGCTGCGGCGGTCCCGCCAAGCGGGAGACGGACACCATGCCCCAGTGGGCTGGATCCAGCTGGTACTTCCTGCGGTATATGGACCCCCACAACGACAAGGCCCTGGCCTCCCAGGAGGCCCTGGACTACTGGGGCCAGGTGGATTGGTACAACGGCGGCATGGAGCACACCACCCTTCATTTGCTCTACTCCCGGTTCTGGAATAACTTCCTCCACGACATCGGCGTCATTCCCCACGCCGAGCCCTACGCCAAGCGCACCAGCCACGGCATGATTCTGGGCAAAAACCCCCACTATGTAGGCAATGTAGAAACTGAGGAGGAGAAGCAGGCCCTCATCGACAAATACGGCAGCCAGGCCATGCGGCCCTCCGTGAAAATGTCCAAGTCCCTGGGCAACGTGGTCAACCCTGATGATGTCATCCGGGACTACGGCGCGGACACCATGCGGCTGTATATCATGTTCATCGGCGATTTTGAAAAAACCGCCACCTGGTCCGACGAATCCGTCCGAGGCTGCAAGAAGTTCCTGGACCGGGTTTGGAATTTAAGCGAGAAGCTTAAGGAGGGGAAGGGTTGTTCCTCCGAAAACGAGCTGGCCATTCACAAGGCCATTAAGAAGGTCTCCTCCGACATTGAGGCCATGAAGTTCAACACCGCCATTGCCGCCCTCATGTCCCTGGTCAACGACTTCTATGCCAAGGGGGCCACCAGGGGCGATTACCGGCAGCTGCTGCTCATGCTCTCCCCCTTCGCCCCTCACCTGTGCGAGGAGCTGTGGGAGCGAAACGGCTTCGGCGGGCAGGTGTGTCTCCAGCCCTGGCCGGAGTACGACGAGAGCAAGACTGTGGCCGCCACCACTCAGATGGCCGTTCAGGTGGGCGGCAAGGTAAAGGCCAATATCCTTGTCCCCGCCGACGCCTCCGACGAGGAGGTGGTGGCCGCCGCCCTGGCCGAGCCCAAGGTAGCCAGGCTGGCCGAGGGCATGCAGCTGGTCAAGTCCATCGTAGTGAAGGGCAAGCTGGTCAGCCTGATTTTCAAGCCCCAGTAACATTCACAGGCTGTTTACAAATCTTCTCTTGACAGATGGACCACAAAGCAATATAATAGCAATGTTAAAGCCATAAAAATGGCCCTACGTGAGCGGGAAATCCCCGCCGCGCGCGGAGGGAGGGAAATATAAATGTCGGAAGTCCGTGTGAGAGAAAACGAGTCTCTGGAGAGCGCGCTGAAGCGCTTTAAGCGCAGTTGCGCCAAGTCTGGAGTGCTGGCCGAGGTCCGTAAGCGTGAGCACTACGAGAGCCCCAGCGTCAAACGCCGCAAGAAGTCTGAGGCTGCCCGCAAAAACCGCAAGAAATTCTATTGAGCACCTGACGCCGCCGAAACGTGGATTTCGGCGGCGTTTTTGTCCCCCAAAAGGGAGCAGCCGCAGACATACAGGCAAAGAGCTGAAAAGCAGCAAGGCTGCTTTTCTCCAATGGGAAAGCGGGGCGGAAAATTCCGCCCCGCTTCGATTTTTCAGCTTTTCGCCAGAATAAACCGCTCCACCAGCTGCTTCAGGCTGTCGGCCTCAGCGGACAGCTCCTCGCTGGCCGCAGCACTCTCCTGTGCAGTGGCACTGTTGGTCTGCACCACGGCAGAAATCTGGTCGATGCCCTCGGTAACCTGTGTGATGGCAGCGGTCTGGCTTTCAACGGCCTTCACAACAATCTCCATCTGTTCCGACACGTGCCCGGCCAGCTCGCTCGTCCGGTTCAGGGAATCGGTGACCTTGCCGACCACCCGGCTTCCCTCATTCACCGCGTCAATTGAACTCTCAATCAGCTCCTTGGTGGCCTTGGCGGCCTCGTCGGACTTGGAAGCAAGGTTACGCACCTCATCCGCCACCACCGCGAATCCTTTGCCGGCGCTGCCAGCCCGGGCGGCCTCCACCGCGGCGTTCAGGGCCAGGATGTTGGTTTGGAAGGCAATATCTTCAATGGTCGCAATAATTTTGGAGATTTCGGAAGACGAGGTAGAAATCTTCCCCATGGCTTTGTTCAGATCCGCCACATAGTCCACGCTGACCCCCAGCTGTGCGCCGGCCTGCTCCACATAGCTGCCCGCCTCCTCGGAGGCGGCGGCGGTCTGTTTGGCGCTGTGTGATATCTCTGTCACGGTGGCAGCCAACTCCTCCACGGCGCTGGCCTGCTCCATCGAGCCCTGACTCAGGGTCTGCGCTCCCATTGAGACCTGTCCTCCGGCGGAGGAAACTTGGCTCGCCGAGGCGTCAATCTGGCGGATAGTGTCGCTCAGGGAGATTTTCAGGTTGCGCATTGTCAGCAGAATGCTCTGGAATCGACCCACATAGGCATCCCGATGGGCGGACTTGATATCAAAATTCTGCTTTGCCATCTCCGTCAGCAAATAGCCGATGTCGTTGATAATGGTGTTCAGGCCTGTCACCATCTCCGCAGTGGAACGGGTCAGCTCTGCGGTCTCATCCTGGCCGGTGACCTGGGGCACGGGCGAATCCAGATCGCCCTCTACCAACAGCTTCATCCGCTCGGCGCAGGCCTGCATGGGCACGCTGATGTTGCTTGACAGCTTCAGGGCCACTACAATCGAGGCCAGAATGGAGGCCACGATAACCGCCACATTGATGAGCATCCCTACATATGTATCGGCCAGATAATTGATCTCGGGCGAATCGACCGCCACGCTCCAGCCGTCCGTCCCGCTTACAGGCGCGTAAGCCAGGAACCGGGGGCCGTCGGAGGCCTTGATTCTTCCAAAACCGTTCTCTCCCCGGCGCATGGCTTCGTGGAGGACCGCCCGGCTCTTTAACGACTTGTCGCTCTGGGCGTCCCGCTCGATATTCTGGGTGGTGATAGTATCCAGAGTGATATCGGCGATAGTGTCGCCGGATTTGTTAATCATATAGGCCCGGCAATTCTCCCCCACCTTGATAGAGGAGACGATATCATTCAGGAAGGTCTCCGGGGGCACGAAATAGACCACGCCCGCAATCTCGCCGCCGTACTTCCCGTTGGCGTAGAGCGGGGCCGCCACCATGATGGACAGCTCCCCTGTGACCTTGCTCACCAGCGGCTCTGAGACATAGACGTTCCCCTTCATCGCCTGCTGCACATACTCCCGGTCAGAGTAGTCCTTGCCGTCAAAAATACTGATTCCGTCTTTATCAATAATATTGCCCCGCTGGAAGCCGTGCATGCGGACGCGCTCGTTGATAATGGTGCGTTTTTCCTCCAGCGACGAGGACCAGCTGGACAACTGCGGGGTACAGCCGGTATCAATCGCCACATTTTTATATGCGGTCAGCTCCTGTTCAATGCGGTCTGCGGCCAGAACCGCAGTCTCGCTCATCAACTGATCCACAGTGGCAATGGTGCTTCTGTAATTCAGCGCGATACTGGATGCTCCCACTGCGAGCAGGGCAATCAGGACTGTCACCATCAGACACACAGTTATCTTCTTGCGGATACTTTTCATCTATCTGCACCTCAACTTTCGCGGCCGCTTCACACAGTCATACCGCAATTTCATGATTTAATTATATGTGTAAAGAGCCCCCCCTGTCAATGGGTTCTGTCCACTTTGCGCTCTATCCGTAAAATTATTTTAGTAGACCGCCGCTGTAATTTAGTAAGTTCTCCATATCCATACAGAAAGGGGGGCGGCCCCATAGGACCGCCCCCGCTATGCCAGATTACTCCGGCCTCTTGATTACCTCAAACCAGGCGTTTGTGTCGATAAAATCGTCAAATTTTACCCCCAGCGACAGCACATCCCGGAACGTGTTTTGCAGGCCAAGTATATTGAAACCATACCGCTTCATACAGGTGAGGAAATTGTCATAGTGCCTGTTGTCGCCGCAGGAAATCAGCTTGGCCTCCATGGAGTGCTCCGGCTTCGCGTCCGTAATACTGCTGTTGCCGGCGGAGTCCACAAAAAACGACTTTCCTTCAAAGCCGCTGCCGTTCCACCCGCAGACCAAGCTGAACACATCGCACTCACCCTGCTCCGCCATTTCCCGATGTCTCGCGGAGACTGTTTTGAAAACCTCCTCCAGGCTGTCAGCGCAGTCCTCTTTCACCGTAAAATCCATGTTCAGATAGTCCTGGAACAGATAGTAGTTGTCCTCAATCACCCCTGACAGGCCGATGATGACACACTCGTTCAGCTTGAACACCTTTTTGAAATTATGGAGCACCCCGCCACTATCCAGATTTGCCTGCTGCTCCCCGCAGACAAGGGCGAACTGATCGCAAATTACCGCTTGCACTAAACTCATGATAACTCCAATCTTCTGTACAAAAGATGGTACCGCCCAATTTGTCGCCAGGCAGTACCATCTTTCCTTATAAAGCCGTTAAACCTGCGCCGGCGCTTCCCCGCCGAAGGCTTCAATGGCCTGAGCGGTCTCGGCCCGCTTCTCCTCGATGGCCTCTTTCAAAATCAAGTCCTTCACCTTCATGAGCCGGATGGTGTTGGAACGTTCGTTCTCGTCCAGCTTCATGGTGATATACTTGATGTTGGCCTGCATCTCGGGGATTTTCACATACTCCAGGGCGTTAACCCGGCGGCGGGTCTTTTCAATCTCCTCCGCCAGCAGCTGGGAGGTCTTTTCCACCTCCGCCAGCCGGAGCATATCGCTGAGCACCCGGGACAGAGCGTCCACCGCGTCGTCCAGCTCACCGCTGGTCTGGGCAAAGCCGTAGGGATAAACCTCGCCGGGGTCCTGGCTGCTGGTACGGAACTGGTACTGGGGCACATCCACTGACATAATGTTTTGGAAGGTCATGTCCAGCTCCACAGATTGCTTGGGGTAGAGCAGCGACTGCTCCAGCATCTCCGGGGACATGAGCGCGGCAGCCACGGTAAAAGCGCCGTGGGCCCGCATCAGCCCCTCTTCCACCCGCTTGCGGAGGGCGCGGTTTTCACGCACCACGTCCATGAACTGCTTCATCAGCTCGTCCCGCTTGTCTTTCAGCAGCTTGTGGCCACGAATCGACGTACGCAGGCGGTTTTTCAGCCGGTTCAGCTCCTGTCGGGTGGGGTTGATTGTTGTGGAAGGCATTTATACCCCCCCTTGTTCCTTCTTAGGCAGATACTTTTCGATCATCTCGGGCTTGATCCGCTTCAGCTCGGTCTTAGGCAGAATGGACAGCAGATCCCAACCCAGGTCCAGGGTTTCAAAGATGGATCGGTTTTCGTCCGTCCCCTGGGAGACATACCGGCGCTCAAACTCGTCGGCAAATTTGGCATACAGCAGATCGGTAGGGGACAGTGCGGCCTCGCCCAGAATGGACATCAGCTCCTTGTTCTCCTTGCCGGTGGCGTAGGCAGCAAAGAGCTGGTTCATGGTACCGGCGTGGTCCTCCCGGGTCTTGCCCTCGCCGGTGCCCTTGTCCTTCAAACGGGACAGGGAGGGCAGCACGTCCACGGGGGGATTGACACCCTTGCGGAACAGCTCGCGGGACAGGATGATCTGGCCCTCGGTGATATAGCCGGTCAGGTCGGGGATGGGGTGGGTCTTGTCGTCCTCAGGCATGGTGAGGATGGGGATCATAGTGATGGATCCATCCTTGCCCACCTGACGGCCGGCCCGCTCGTAGAGGGTAGCCAAGTCGGTGTACAGGTAGCCGGGGTAGCCGCGGCGGCCCGGGACCTCCTTCTTGGCGGCGGAAACCTCACGCAGAGCCTCGGCGTAGTTGGTGATGTCGGTGAGGATAACCAACACGTGCATACCCTTCTCGAAGGCCAGGTACTCCGCGGCGGTGAGGGCCATACGGGGGGTGGCGATACGCTCAACGGCGGGGTCGTTGGCCAGGTTGGTAAACAGCACAGTGCGGTCGATGGCGCCGGTGCGGCGGAACTCCTGCACGAAGAACTCGGATTCTTCGAAGGTGATGCCGATGGCGGCAAAAACCACGGCGAAGTTACTCTCGCCGTCCAGCACCTTGGCCTGACGGGCAATTTGAGCGGCCAAGGCGGAGTGGGGCAGGCCGGAGCCGGAGAAGATGGGCAGCTTCTGTCCGCGGACCAGGGTGTTCAGACCGTCGATGGTGGAGATGCCCGTTTGAATGAACTCGTTGGGGTAGTTCCGGGCGGCGGGGTTCATGGCCAGGCCGTTGATGTCGCGGTACTCGTCGGCCAGGATGGCGGGACCGCCGTCGATGGGCTGTCCCATGCCATTAAAGACCCGGCCCAGCATATCGCCGGACACGGCCAGCTGGAGGGGGTGGCCCAGGAAGCGAATTTTGGACTCGGCCAGGTTGATGCCGGCGGAGGCCTCAAACAGCTGAACCACAGCTGAGTCGCCGTTGACTTCCAGCACCTTGCAGCGGCGGATGGTGCCGTCGGTGAGCTCCACCTCGGCCAGCTCGTCGTAGGTGACGCCCTGGACCCGCTTGACCACCATCAGGGGGCCGGAAATCTCTTGAATGGTCTTATATTCCCGAATCACAGCGTATCCTCTCCCTTCTCAGCGATGGCCGCGATCTGATCCTCCATCTCCTTGGAGATGGCGTTGTAGGCCTCCTTATACTCGTCAGCCTTGACCGACTTAGCGCGGCCAATCTTTTCCCGCACGGGGATGCCGAACAGATCGTTAAGGCTTCCGCCCTTGTCGGCGGCGTCCCGGCACAGGTCCTCGTACTGGCGAATCATCGCCAGCATCCGGGCCTGGCGGTCGTACTCGGAGTAGGAGTCGATATCCACGAAGGAGTTTTGCTGGAGGAAGTCCTCCCGGAGCATCTTGGCAATCTCCAGGGTGATCTGGTCCTTGGCGGACAGGGAATCCTTACCCACCAGCTGGACGATCTCGTTCAGGTTGGCCTCCTCCTGGAGGGTAGACATGGCCCACTCACGGTTGCGCAGGAAGTCCTTGCCCAGGTGCTCGTCGTACCAGGGGCGCAGGGAGTCCAGATACAGGGTGTGGGAGGTAAGCCAGTTGATAGCGGGGAAGTGACGGCGGTAGGCCAGGGAGGCGTCCAGAGCCCAGAACACCTTGACGATACGCATGGTTGCCTGGGAAACGGGCTCGGAAAGGTCGCCGCCCGGAGGGGAGACCGCGCCCACGGCGGTCAGGCTGCCCCGGCGGTCCTCG